>CAYYEU010000105.1:0-3661 GCA_964470975.1 uncultured Mesoaciditoga sp.
ATTGCCACTGCTATCCCTCAACAAATTGTAGTAAAAAAGTACGATCTGCCACGGTTTTCCAGAGAAGTTGTTTTCAGATTTGTCGAAATTGGGATTCTCTTCGGCGTTTTCTTCACTTTTTCTCCCCTCACCGCTGGGTTTTAGATCTTTTATGAACTCGAACGCCATGTACAAAATGATAACGAGTCCCATAACCGCAAGCGCGATCCAAATTATTGGATTCGTAATCGGAGATGTTCCACCTTGAGATGGTAAAGATGCAATGGTGGCTGTGAGGGACGAAGGCATTCCGGCTGAATTCAGAATTTTTCCTGATATATGAGCCGTTGAATTGGTGAAAACGCGATTCGCCTTGAAATTCAACATTCCAAATGCGTACATCATCAACATCAGCACAAAAAACGCAGACGATACCATCCATATGGCATAGACGAGCTTTTTCCAGCGAATCTTCCTTTTTTTCTTTTTCTTAAAAAGAAACATTCCAACGATAGCGCTTATTCCGACACTTATGATCAGAATTCCAACTACATCCATGATCATTTCGAATATCGCATTTTCCGTCCTGCTGTTTTTCACTATTTTCCGAGAGTGAACGATTCCGCGAGCTGGCATTTTGACGGCTACGTTGTTTTTAACAAGCGGGGCGGCGCTGTTGGACAAAACAGGTTGAGTGGAAGTCGTTTTAAACGTGAACAAGTGCTCCAATGGGACAGATGGCTTGAAATACGTACCTATCAGGAAAAAGGCGCTTCCAATTACAACGATGACCATGATGACAAGAATAAACGGCTTTGTGATCCTGTCTTTTTTATGATTGGCGTTGAGGGCTAACGATAGAGTGAAGAGAAGCATGAATGCAAAAGATATCGGCAGGCAGCAGTATTGGGTCACCACTCCGGCTATTGCAGCGGATGTTGAAAGGGCTACAAAGGTATTCAAAGTGTTTTCAAGAAGATGCGCTGTTAAATACGCCATCACATACGAAATGACGAATAGTAAAACTGCCATGGCAAATGGCGATACTGGAGAAGCAAACCACGAGGCAAGCGAAAGCCAAAATGTTTTGAACGTGAAAGTAAAAAGATTTTCCTTCACGAAAAAGTCAAGGAACGATATAACCGAAAATGTGTACGGGATGGCCCATGTTATCCAAGAACTGCCGAATTTCGGAACTGTTCTGGAAAAAAACCACGTGAACAGAAGAAGAAGGGGGATGAACATAGCTCCTACCAGAGGAATTCCCATTGCTGCAGCGAGAAGCATTTCAAATGCCACAAGCCAAGAAACGTCAACGATTTTCCAAAGGGTTTTGTTCATAGCCACGTATCACCTCATCTACAGATTCGTTGTCCATCATCACGTGAACCATAACGTTGTTTTTCATGAGTAAAGTGCTCTGATCCCTCAATTTTTTGACTTCCTGAGGCAAAATCGCAAAAGTTCTGTATTTTTTGTGGTAAGGCATTCTGAATCCGTACGGCATGACAAAAGCGATCACGCTCGAAACACGTGATCGTATGGTTAAAAGCTTGGGAACAACATCGTCTGTCAAGTAAAGTGATATCAAAACAACGGTGGTGTTCCTCGACATCGAATAAATATCCCTTTCTAACACTTTTTCAAGCGATACCTCATCGCTTGGATCATCAATTCCTCTTGACCTCGCCAACACGTCTAAGTACGGAACGTAATCTTTTCTAACCATCTGAGGAGAGACTTCGTAGATCTTGTCAGCCAAAACTTTAAGCGTTATCTCCATACCGCGATCTGCAAAATACTTGATTATTCCTGAAGAGGCTATGGAAGAGTATTCTTCGTAATCCTTTCTTATGGACGACCAAACGTTTCTTGCGTAAACTTCTCTGGGTAAATTGTAGTCAACGTACATTCGAATAATTGAAGAGGCTGTGTATTCGTATTCTTTTACCATCAATTTATCCAAGTGAGCACTGATTTTCCAATGTATGCGCTGAAAAGGTTCTTGGGAGTATTCGTGAACGCCAACTATATGGCTTGAATCTTCCAAAAGTTTGAAATCGGATTTTTCTCCCTCTGTGGGATCTACAAGCATCGTTTTGAATTTGTCTATCGGAAGTATTTTGGGAAAAACCAAGACTTCACGCTCTGGGGAAAACGTTTTTTCAATCGCAAAAACCCCCAAAGCGCTCTTCACTAACAACCTTATGTTGTGAAATTCATGCTCTCCACGTGTCCTAAATCCCATGGCGTATTTGACTTTGAGTTCGTCCTTCGGTTTAAGGATTCCCTTTGCTTGTCTTCTGCCAAAACTTTCATTTCCTTCCCCAAATTCTTCTTCAAATGATATTTTGGTGCTTTCAACGGTGTAACCTTCTGCACCAAAGTCTATCAACTCAACGTGTGAAAATGTAAAGCGCGAACAATTACGAACATCTGTCTCACATTTAACCGGATCATCGGTGAAAACGCGAGAGGGATAAACTCTTGCGTTTACCTTCAAGTGCTTGAAAGCCCTTGCAGTGAAAACGAAGTACAACCACATTGCAAGGGTAACAGCGGCAACGGCAAAGCTAAAAGCCCCAAAACCTACCAAAAGCATTAAAGCGGAAAAAATGCTGAGAGTTATAAGGGGAGAAAGATCATATTTCATCTTTTTTTATCACCGGCAAAGGAACTTCTTCGAAAGTTTCCTCTATCACGTCTTCAACTTTTCTCATACGAACACGTGCTTCCGATGTGAGGATCAACCTGTGTGCTAAAACCTCTTTCGCAATGGCTTTCACGTCTTCAGGTATAACGTAATTCCTTCCGTTGACAAGTGCGTAAGCCATGGCACCTTTCATGAGACTAATGGATGCCCTTGGGCTGCCACCCAAATAAAGATCTTTGTTGTGGCGTGTATGAGCAACAAGGGAGATTATATAATCCTTTACGGTATCGTCAACCGTCACGCTTTTCACCGCATTTCGCACAAACGACACTTCCTCTGGGGAAACCACCGTCTTCACATCGAAGATAGGATGATGATCCATCTGCGAGGTAAGCATTTCCATCTCTTTGCCATGATCTGGATAGCCAACTTTTAAAAGAAAGGCAAACCTGTCTAACTGAGCTTCTGGAAGTGGAAATGTTCCTTGATACTCTATGGGATTTTGAGTTGCCATAACGAAGAAGTCTTCACTCAAAGGGTACGTGATTCCATCGACTGTTACTTGATTTTCAGCCATGGCTTCCAACAGGGCAGATTGAGTTTTTGGCGTTGCCCTGTTTATTTCATCGACTAACAGTATATCCGTGAAAATAGGTCCCTTTTTGAATTCGAATTTCCCGCTTTCTTTTCTGTAAATGGACAGTCCCGTCAAATCCGTAGGAAGCAAGTCAGGCGTGAATTGTACGCGTTTGAAATTCAATCCCAGAGACATCGATATGGCCCTTGCCAACATGGTTTTTCCCGTTCCTGGGACATCCTCTATAAGAACGTGCCCGCCTATCATGAAAGCCACAACGAGTTTTTCCACCACTTCGTTTTTACCGAAAATGACTTTCGATACATTGTCAACTACCTTTCGTTTGATTTCAGGGACTTTCACGTTCTCCACCTCCAAAATAATAAATGACCCCTTTTCAGGAGTCATTGGCTTTTTAGCTTAGGCGAACTCCTCCGCCTTCTTCATTTATA
>CAYYEU010000106.1:0-3644 GCA_964470975.1 uncultured Mesoaciditoga sp.
GAATTGTCAAGCAATACTGAAGGGAGTGAATGATTTCATGGAAAAAGAAGCTGTAGAAAGATACAAAAGATGGCTTGCAGATCCAAGTATTTCTGAAGGAGATAAAAAGAAGCTGACTTCTGAAAACGATGCAGAGCTCCAAGATGCATTCTACAAAGAGTTGGAATTCGGCACAGGCGGAATGCGTGGCATAATAGGTTTAGGAGATAACAGAATGAATGTTTACACCGTTGGCAGAGCATCTCAAGCCTTCGCAAATCACATGAATAAAAGTGTGGAAGGTTCCAAAAGTGCGGTGATATCTTACGACACTCGCCACATGTCTGATGAATTTGCGGCAGAGACCGCAGAAATATTCGCGGCCAACGGTATAAAAGCTTACCTTTTCGAAGATTTTAGGCCAACACCGATACTCTCTTTCGCCGTTAGACATCTGAAAGCAACGGCGGGCGTGATGATAACCGCAAGTCATAACCTTCCGAAGTACAACGGCTACAAGGCGTACTGGTCCAACGGTGCTCAGGTTATACCACCTCATGACGAAGGGATCATAGCGGAGTACGAAAACATAAGATCATTCGGAGAAATAAAGCGTATGCCTTTAGAAGAAGCGAAAAAAAAGGGTCTTGTCGTTATGATCGGCAAAGAAATAGACGAAGCTTACTTTGAAAAAGCACTTTCTCTTTCATTTGGGGTCAAAGATCCTTCTTTAAAGATCGTTTACACGCCACTTCACGGTACCGGTGGAAAAATCGTTCCACCTCTGTTGGAAAAGGATGGCTTTCACCCTTACGTTCAAAGTAAACAAGGTATTCCGGATGGAGATTTTCCAACGGTTGAATACCCGAACCCAGAAGATCCTAAGGCCTTTAAACTATCAATAGAGGATGCAAAAAAGATGAATGCCGACATAATCGTTGCATCTGATCCAGATGCGGATCGAATGGGGGTAATGGTAAATCATCACGGAGAATTCGTTAGGATAGATGGCAATCAAATGGGAAGCTTGCTCTTGAATTTCATCCTTCAAAAATATACCGACGTTGGAATGCCTCAAAATCCTGTGGTAATCGAATCCATAGTCTCATCCAAGCTGTTTGGCAAGATAGCAGATTCTTTTGGCGTTGAAGTTGTAGAGGTGCTCACCGGATTCAAGTGGATTTGTAACAAGGCCGACGAGATAAGGCAAAAAGGCAAGAACGTCATATTTTCCTACGAAGAAAGTTACGGTTACAACGTTGGAGACTTCGTGTACGACAAAGATTCTGCAACGGCGATTATGCTCACATGCGAAATGGCTTCTGAATACAAGAAAAGTGGAATGACCCTTGTAGACGTCTTGGAAAAGATATACGAAAAATACGGATACTATTTTGAAACACAACTCGCACCGGTTTTTGAGGGAGAAAAGGGAATGGGAGTGATACGGAAGATCATGGAAAAATTAAGAAAAACCCCTCCTTCTGAATTGGTTGAACGCAAATTAACAAAAGTCACTGACTATCTCAACAAAATTGAAGACATCCCTACCTCGAATGTTCTGAAATGGGAATTCGGTGACGATCTTATGGTTTATGGTAGGCCATCTGGTACAGAACCAAAGGTGAAATTCTACATCATGGCGATGAATTTCAACGAGAGAGACAAAGCTTTGTCCACTTTGGATAAAGCAAAAACGGAGATTTCAAAAATTGTATCCGAATATGCAAGGTGATTTTTTTTGAAACTTTTTGTGAGTGATTTACATGTTGGAGATGGGTCGGCAAGTGATGATTTTGCTTACGATTTGGAATTTTCAAAACTTCTAAATGATATCGATGACGCTGGTAAGAAGAACGTGGAATTGGTGATTTTAGGGGATGGATTGGAAATATTAGAAAGTGAAATGGTAAGGAACTTGGATCTTGTCGATTTTTCTACTCTTTGTAACTCGATAGATGGAGACGTGATCGAGATGATCTCCGACAAACACAAATTTTTCTTTAACGCATTGTCGAAATTTGCAAAAAAACACAGGGTAACGTATGTGGTGGGCAATCATGATTATTACATACTCTCCAGCAAGAAACTACGAGACGCTTTGATTGAAAAGATCGACTCTCCAAAATTCGAGATAACCCCCCATTTCTACGATGAAGAGATGGGAATTTTTGCCCAGCACGGTAATCAATACGATGTTACAAACTCTTTTGCGTACACAGCTGATGGACATCTAATACCTCCAATAGGTGATTACATAACAAGAAGAACGATGGTGAAATTCGAACCACTTTTGAAGTCAGTGAATTTACCAGAGGAAGTGGCAAGGGATTACGACAACGTTAGACCGCTTTCTCATACTATGGACTGGTTAAAATACGTGACATCTATTTACAAGCTTCCAGTTGATCTCATAGATGAATGGAAAAAGAGTTTTTCTGCCGCTTTCAGAAGTGAGGAAGCCAAATCGTGGATCCACGTGAAATTTCCACGCACTTATTGGCTAAGTGATTTCTTCACGCAAAAATCCGGGTGGTTTGATTTTGGTAGAAAAATAGTCAAATTCATGGACATGCTCTTTAAAGTGGAGGATACCAACTACCTAAAAAGAGAAGCTGAAAAGATATTGAACGCTTATTGGAATCCGGAGTGGAAGTTGAAACTTAAAGACGTGGCAGGTTACTCTGAAGAAGTTCCAAATTTGGATTATTCTTGTTTGAAAATGGTACTGTTTGGGCACAATCACATGCCAGGATTTTATACCATTCCCACACCTGGAGGTTTGAGATATTATGCCAATACGGGCACATGGAGGCCTCTTGTTGAAAAATCACGCGGGAAGTATGGTCAAATCGCTTTTCACAAAAAAATTGAGATGAATTACATCGTTGTCGAAGAAAACGATGATGAGCTTATCGTGGAAACAAAATTGATAAGCAGGATAAAAATACCAAAATGATGGAAGTATACGATTTCTTCAGAAATATTTATATTTGGGCAGCCGTTGGTTCTTGGTTAAGCGCGCAAAGCGTGAAGTTGATTTTGACTTTTATCAAGAGCAAAGAGTGGAAGTTTGATGTTTACGCTTCAACAGGTGGCATGCCAAGTGCTCACACGGCAACCGTTATCGGGTTGGCGACTGCTGTAGGAAGGGGTGAGGGCTTTTCCAGTGCTCAATTCGCCGTGGCTTTCATTTTTGCGATCGTTGTCATTACCGACGCCTTGCATTTGAGGCGGGAAGTAGGTCGACACGCTGAAGCCCTTCAAGAGATTACGAAGAAAAAGTTCAACACCTTATCAGGTCATAAAATTTCTGAAATTATCGTTGGATTGTTAATAGGTGCCGTGGTAGGATGGTTTTTGTGATTTAGGTACTCGGCAAGGGGTGATGGAAGATGGTGGCAAAAATGTACAGAATTCACGGACTGGTTCAAGGAGTGGGATTCAGATACTTCATTTACCATCATGCGCAGACCTTAGGTTTAAAAGGCTACGTTCAAAATGAATTGGACGGAACGGTAACGATTGTAGCTCAGGGAGAAAATGAGACTTTACTCATGTTCGAAAAATACGTGAAATCCGGTCCAAGCTTTTCTCAAGTTAGAGAAGTTGAAACGGTAATCATCTCTCCGGTGAATTACGATGATTTTGAAATTCGTTGAAGG
>CAYYEU010000107.1:0-1889 GCA_964470975.1 uncultured Mesoaciditoga sp.
TTTGCTTTGAAGAAAGTGTTTGTCTTTATCTGTGGAACTTTTGAATTAAAAACGGCTTTTTGTAAGTACTCAGTTGCTTTGGAATTGTAGGTTGGTACTACAAAATCCTCTATCAGATAAGTAGCAACACTTAAAAGCAATGCCATAGCTAAGAAAGGTAGTACCATCTTTTTTAGGTTCACCCCATGCACTTGAAGTGCCATTAATTCTCGCCGAGATGAAAAATTAGAGATCATCCAAAAAATGGCAAGCAGCACTCCAACTGGTATGCCCATCGCAATGAATTGTGGGAGGTTGTAATACATCAGCACGAGCAAACTCCAAAATCCTACATGATTCTGTACGATGACATCAGAGAGCTGGTACAACACTTCAACACTGACAAATACTATAAATCCCACCAATCCGACAAAAAAAGGCAAAATGAATTCCTTGGACACATATTTGTAGAGTGTTTTCAAAAATTGACACCTCCAGATTTAACGTGTCTTTGGTAAAACTTTTAAACAGAGATCGGCCACGTCTTCTATTTGGTGGGAAATGAAGATCAATTTCAAAGCCCTCCCAACGTTTTTGGGAGATTTCATCATGTACAGTTTCAATTCATCTTCTATGGCTATATTCAATTCATCAACACTTTCTTCCATTTCGATCAATTCGTTAATCGCATTCAAATTACTTTGATCTACGTACACTTCTAAACTTTTTCTTATCATGTTCTCAGCCGTAGATGCCATTTTAGGGAGATCTACAAGAGGCTTCAAAGCAGGCTCTTTAAGCAACTCCAAAGTACTCAACGCGATTTTGACAGCCTTATCTCCTATCATTTCCAACGTGTTGGACAAAATAAATCCATTTACGCTTTCGACTAATTGCTTGCCTACTGGTGCATATTCTCCGATTGTGCATAGGATATCCTCGTTTAATTTGTCTCTCATTTCGTCTGCGAACTTGTCGTCATCTACCACTTTTCTTGCCATGGTAGCATTTCTATCTACCAATGCATAAATCGATCTGTCAAAAAGGTCTTCTACGAAACGACCAAACTTCATGACGGATTCTTTGTAAGATTTCAGCGCACCACTTGGTATCACTTTACCACCTCTAAACGATATTATATCATTTTTGAGGAATCACGCTTGAATTTCGATCAAAAAATGGCCGGTTTACCCGGTCATTTTTTGATCTTCGTTCCTTACCTGGTAACATGTACAAGCATTGCCTTTATCGAATGGAGTCTATTTTCAGCTTCTTGGAATATCACACTTTGTGGACCATGTCCAACTTTTTCGGTTACCTCGTCTCCGTAATGAGCTGGTAGACAATGCATGAATATAGCCGTTGGTTTTGCCAAAGACATCAAATGAGAATTCACTTGGTAAGACGCGAATATCTTTTTTCTTTCTTCCGCCTCACTTTCCTGACCCATGGAAGCCCATACATCTGTGTACACAACATCTGCATCGGCTACCGCAGCTTCAGGATCGTTAACAGATTCGATCTTTGCAAAAGTTTCTTTGGATATTTCTGCGCATTTTTCTACAACGCTGGAAGATGGCTCATACCCCTTAGGAGAAGCGATAACGACGTGTATTCCAAGTTTGGCACCGGCGTACATCAAAGAATGTGCTACATTGTTGCCATCACCTACAAAAGTCAATTTTAACCCTTCAAATCCACCAAATCTCTCTTTAATGGTAAGCATATCACCCACTATTTGAGTGGGATGCTCAAAATCAGAAAGCGCGTTTATGACTGGAACCTTTGAATACTTGGCAAGATCTTCAACTGTTTTATGAGCAAAAACTCTTGCCATTATCACATTTACCATGCTTGAGAGTACCTTCGCAATGTCCTCTGTCGTTTCCCTTTTACCCAGCTTTATATCG
>CAYYEU010000107.1:1989-3618 GCA_964470975.1 uncultured Mesoaciditoga sp.
CGTTGATCTCTTTTGTGGAAAGATTTTCCTTCTCCTGCAAAAAGGTCACTATCGCCGGATCCATGTCTCCACATCTCGTACCCATGACAAGCCCTTCAAGCGGAGTGAAACCCATTGAAGTGTCCACGCTTTTTCCGTTTTTCACTGCCGTGATCGATGCACCATTTCCTATATGGCATGTAATTATTTTCAGGTCTTCTACAGGTTTTTTCACCATCTCGGCAGCCCGTCTCGAAACGTAGTAATGAGACGTTCCATGGAAACCGTAACGTCTTACTTTATATTTTTCATAATATTTCATTGGTATGGCGTAAAAATAAGCCTTTTCAGGCAACGTTTGATGAAATGCCGTATCAAAAACGCCCACTTGCGGCACATTTGGAAGAAGCTCTTTTGCTGCGACTATTCCCATTATGTTTGGTGGGTTGTGAAGAGGAGCAAGTTCTACGTTATCTTCAAGAGCTTTCATCACATCGTCACCTATTAGAACGGATCCAGAAAAGGTTTCTCCACCGTGTACAACTCTGTGCCCAACTGCGTTAATTTCTTCCATGGAATGAATGACACCTTTTTCTTCATCTAACAAAGTGTCAAGAACCATCTTCAATGCCACTTTGTGATCTTTTACGGGAGTTTCGACAGTGTACTTTTTTGAATTCACTTTGTGTACCAGTTTTGAACCGTTCAAATTTATCCTTTCGACGATCCCATTACACAGCACGGATTCATCTTCCATGTTGAAAAGCTGGTATTTCAGTGAGGAACTTCCAGAGTTTATAACGAGTACTTTCAAAGCGTTTACACCTCCATTAAGCTTTCTTAACTGATCCAAGGACTTCCATTCTCTCCATAACGACTTCTTTGATCGCAGCCATGGCTGGCTTGAAAAGTTTCCTTGGATCTATCTGCGGTTTATCGTTGTACAAGGCTTTTCTCAATTCAGCGATAAAGGCAACTCTTAGATCTGTATCCGTGTTAACTTTGTTTATTCCGTATTTAACCGATTCTTTGAGAATATCGTATGGTACTCCCTTTGCTCCTTGAATGTCTGCACCGTATTTGTTTGCCTCTTCGACGAATCTTGGAAGTACGCTTGAAGCTCCATGTAAGACCAACGGCATTTTTGTGAATTTCTTTACCGTCTGGAGTCTATCAAAATCGAGTTTTGCTTCTCCTTTGAACTTGAAAGCTCCATGGCTTGTACCAATGGCTGGTGCCAAAAAGTCGACGCCTGTGCGATCGACAAAATCCTTTGCATCGTTTGGATCTATTAAAGTTGCGTCTCTCTCTGAAACGGATACGTTGTCTTCTATTCCAACGAGTCTTCCAAGTTCTGCTTCAACTGATATACCAGCAGCATGAGCGATCTTGACGACTTCGGCCGTGAGCGCAACGTTTTCTTCATACGGTTTTGCAGAAGCATCTATCATGACAGAACTGTAGCCGGCTTGTATTGCGGCCAAGACATGTTCAACATCGTGCCCGTGATCCAAGTGAAGTGCCACGGGTACGTTTGCTTCATTTGCAAAAGCTCTAACCATATCTGCTAAAACCTTTGCACCCCTTCTGAAATCTCCATTTCCTGCGTAAGACATAGCACCTTCGCTCGTTTCAATAATGACTGGTGAA
>CAYYEU010000108.1:0-3596 GCA_964470975.1 uncultured Mesoaciditoga sp.
CTTTTACCATTTCCCTTACAGATTCCGCAGCCAATATTATGTTTGAGTTGTTTGGAAATATGAAAACCTCTTGGGCGTTCACGTTGTCCACGGCCTCTTTCAATTGCGCAGTGCTTGGATTAGATGTTTGTCCACCGTTGACGACAAAATCAACCCCTATGCTCTTGAATATAGAACCCCATCCATCTCCATTTGCCACAACAACCAAGCCGTATTTCTTTTTTTCGGATTGAGTTCCTGCTTCTTCCTTTATTATCTTATGATGTTGAATTTTCATGTTGTCTATTTTTGACTTTATAAGCTCACCGTACTCCAAAGCTTTGTCTATCGCCTTTCCAGGCGTGTTAGTGTGCACGTGGAATTTCAAGAGATCCCCAGAATTTACAAGCACCAACGAATCACCAATCGAGTTGTAGAATCCCCTCAGCGTTTTCAAATCGACTTCTTCGTTTGTTCTTACTATTGCTTCGGTACAATAGAGGTACTTCAGATCTTCTTGGGAGATTCTAACGATATCCCTTGGACCGGCGTTTTCAATTTTAAGATTTACGTTGGTATCACCATTTAGAGCCCTGTAAAAGCCTTCTATTATGTAGGCAAGACCTTTTGCTCCCGCATCTACAACACCAGAATCCCTTAGTTTTTTTAAATATTTTGGCGTTTCTTCGACGATTTCCATCGATCTTTGCCAAAGCTTCTTCATCAATTCCGTTTGATCATCAAATTCGTACTTATCCGCTTCTTCGGCAAGAATCCTTATAACGGTTAGCATGGTTCCTTCCACAGGTTTTATAACAGCACCGTATGCGACCTCTTTTGCAGATTTTAACGCTTGCAAGAAATCTTTTGTGGTCAAAGTTTTTTTGCCTTTGCAATGCTGAGAAAACCCTCTAAATATTTGAGAGAGAATGACACCTGAATTTCCTCGTGCTCCAAGCAACGTTCCGGTTTCAATAGCCTGAAGTACACTTGGAAGATCGTGTTTTTCCAATGAGTTCAAATGGTTACAAGCTTCTAAAAGCGCTGAAGACATGTTTGACCCCGTATCCCCATCAGGCACAGGGAAAACATTCAGCGTGTTTATCTCATCAACATGCGTTAGAAGAACCTCAGTTCCTTTTTTGAAACACAGGTTGAAGAGTTCACCGTTTATTCTTTTCACGATTCCAATTCACACTCGAAAGCGTGAGGGAAACACCTCCTTTAATTGACAGAAAACGTTTAAAAACTCACATCAACAACATGCACGTTAACTTCTAATGGTTCTTTTCCGCCATAATTAGTGAGACCGTATATAATGCTGTCTTGCAAATTTTTCGCTACTTGAGGTATGTTCGTTCCATATTCTACCACAACGTATATATCGGCTTTTATATTGGTACCATCATCTACCAACTTTATGCCTTTGTCAACCTCGCTGAAAATGGAAACGAGGCCAGACAACACGGATGGATTTGATATGTCTACGATCCCGTAGCTGTTAAGCATAGCTTCTTTTATCAAGGTTTTTAAGGCTTGAGATGAGACTTCTATTTCTCCATATTCGGTGGAAAATTTCAATTTTATCCCTCCCACATTTTCGTTTTCAAACTGTAAATTATCCTTTCTGCTATCTTTTCAGCAGAAAGACCCACTTTCTCAAGGAGTTCCCTTCTTGAGCCATGTTCGACAAAATCATCTTCTATGCCAATTACATCCACTTTTCCTCTTGATTCTGACATGTTAAGCAGAACAGAAGAACCAAATCCTCCCATAACAGTCCCCTCTTCAAGAGTCCATATTCTTGGAGAGGATGAAACGACATTTAGGGCTTTTTCGTCCATCGGTTTCACACTCCTACAATTATAAACACCGATGTGAATACCATTCGATTCGAGCAACTTCGAAACCTCAATTGCTACTTTCACCATGGATCCTACTGCAAGTATTGTACCATCTTTTCCTTTCAAGATCTCATCCCAACTAAAAGGATTTTCGATCGTTGGCGCTGAAAGCACGTCGGTTACGTTTGCGAATTCACTTTCTTTCGGATATCTTATGGCAACCGGCCCTTTGACTCGTCCAACAACGGATTTCATCACGGTGGATAGCTCAAAAAGTGATGAGGGAGCGAGAATTTTCATGTTGGGAATGAGATTTAAATACGACATGTCAAACACACCGTTATGAGTTGCCCCGTCTTCCCCAACTATCCCCGCACGATCGATGGCAAAGACAACATCTAAATTTTGAAGGGCTACGTCGTGTATAACTTGATCGAAAGCTCTTTGTAAAAAAGTGGAGTAAATCGCCATCACAGGCTTTAATCCATGTGTTGCCGCTCCCGCGGCAAAAGTCGTACAGAGTTCTTCTGTGATTCCAAAATCGTAGAATCTGTCTGAGTGCTTAGAATGAAAATGTTTCAATCCCGTTCCATCTTCCATAGCCGCTGTTATACCTATGACTCTTTCATCCTCATCGGCTATCAAAGATAAAACCTTGCCAAAAATCTCACTGTAAGAGTGTTTTTCCTTCTTCACCTCGATGGATATGCCAGTGCTTGGATCGATCATAGAAACGCCATGAAATTTCGTAGGGTTTTCTTCAGCGTAAGCGATCCCCTTGCCCTTTTGCGTAACGACGTGAATCACCGCTGGGCCTTCTATCTTTTTTAAGCTTTCGAACGTTCTGGTTAGCGTTTTGATATCATGACCGTTGATCGGGCCAATGTACTTGAGACCAAAGTCCTCGAAAAAATTATCGGATAAGAGCAGTTTTTTGAGAGACAATTTGATTTTTTCAACTGGATACTTCAATCCATTTTTACTTAAAAAATCGTAAAATTTGTTGTCCAGCATTCTATAAGTTTTAGTCGTTCTGAGTTTGTTGAGGATACTCGTTGAAAATTGTCCAACGCTTGGTGAAATGCTCATTCCGTTATCATTCAGTATGATCTTCAAATTTGAAGATATGGATTTTATTTGGTTCAAAGCCTCAAGGGCCATTCCGGATGTCATCGCACCGTCTCCTATAACAACGATGACGTCGCCTTTTTCCTTTTTCACTTTCTTCGCTGTTTCTATTCCCATTGCGGCTGCAATGGAAGTTGCAGCATGGCCCACTCCGAATCTGTCATATTTCGATTCTTGGATATTTGGATATCCACTTATACCTCCGTATTTCCGTATCGTTGGAAGGAGTTTTGCGCGCCCTGTAAGTATTTTATGAGTGTAAGCTTGATGACCAGTGTCCCACACCACAAAATTTCTGTCAGGTGGAAAAATCTTGTAAAGAGCCAGGGTGAGCTCAACAGTTCCAAGATTCGGTGCGAGGTGGCCGTTGCCAGAACTCACAACTTCAGTTATGTAATTTCTTATCTTCTTTGCCATCAGATTTAATTCGGCACAGTTCATGTTTTTTAGTTTCCTGAAAAGGGGTTCATCATCTAACCAACGTGTTTCCATATCAGTTTATCTCCTTTTCCAAATCTCCCAGCACTTCCTTAACCGTTAGAGAAGCGGAATCAATCAGGCCCTTGCATCTTTTATACAACAGTACACCTTTTTTGAACAGTTCAAGTGATTTGTCCAATGGGACATCTTCTTTTTCCATTTCAT
>CAYYEU010000109.1:0-3576 GCA_964470975.1 uncultured Mesoaciditoga sp.
CCACCAGGCTGAAAGCTGGCACCGCTCAAAAGATGGTTTTGAACATGCTAAGTACCGTTTCCATGATAAGGCTTGGAAAAGTGTACAAAAACCTCATGGTCGATGTTACGCCAATAAACGAGAAACTCGTGAACAGAGCGGTAAGGATCGTAATGACGGCGACGGGGATCTCCAAGAAAAGAGCCTATGAGCTTTTGAAGAAGTCTAAAATGAGGCCGAAAGTCGCGATCATCATGGCTTTAACTGGTAAGAATTTGGAAGAAGCAGAAATTCTTTTAAATTCCAATGAAGGAAGAATAAGAGATGCCTTAAATTAAACGTGGAAGTTCAAAACATTGGTGGGTATCCGCCAAATACATTGAAGGAGGGGTTTTAGGTGCGTAAAACGTTAATAGTTTCCATCATTTTGACTCTGTTGTCTGTGGCGATGCTCGCTTCGACAACCGTACAAATTTGGTCTTGGAGATCTCAAGATGCACCCGTATGGCAAGAAGTTCAAAAGGAAATGAACGCTCAAGGAATAGACGTCAAAATCGATTTTCGCTCATTCCTTCCAACGGAATACGACTCGAAAGTTCAGATAGCGCTTCAAGGTGGAAAAGGTCCTGATATCGTGTATTCAAGAAGGCTTCCTGGCCAAAGGACTCAATCCATGATAGATGCCGGACTTTATCTTCCAATCGATGGCAAGGTATCCTTTTCTCACTTTAACACAAGCGTGCTGAACTTCGTGAAAGCGTCTAACGGAAAACATTATGGAGTTCCATTTGCCGTTCAAGTGGTCGGCATTTTCTACAACAAGGATATATACAAAAAATACAACCTGAAAGAGCCTAAAACATGGGACGAACTCGTCGAAAACGCTGAAATCTTGAAGAAAAATGGTGTCACGCCTTTCTTTGTGCCTGGAAAAGCTGGTTGGGCTCTTGCAATGCAACATGCAATGACAGGTGTAAGCGTCTTAGGACCTTGCTGGATAAAAAGGCTTTTAGATGGCGAAACGAATTTCCTCGATCCGGCTTGGGCTCATGTGAACAAGCTACTTAACGATCTGAAAGTTTACTATCAAGACGGTTACATGGCCAATACCACAGACGATTTGAGTGCGGCGTTCGCTTTCGGAAAAGCGGCAATGGTTTTCTATGGAATATGGGGCTACGGAATGTGGAAAGATCTCAATCCCAACGTTAACGTGGGATACTTCATGGTTCCGCCAGACTGCAAATACGCCCAGCCATGGGCTTACGTTTTCATGGATGGAAGCTTTGCGCTTACTTCCAATTCCAAGCATAAGGATATGGCACTTAAAGTGCTTCAATTCACAGCCACGCCACGATTCGGAACGATCTTTGCCAAAGAAACACTCAACATCCCAGCGGTTAAAGGCGCCACCATGCCTAACGTTCCGATTCTCCAAGAAGCTCTCAAAACGGCTGAAGAACACGCTTCTCCATACGTTTACTGGGTTGGATCTGTTTTGACTTCACACTCGCCATCTCTTTACACCGATGTGCTAAGCCCAGGCATGCAAGCCATGTACTCAGGTAAAATCACTCCTGAAGAGTTTGCGAAGATGGCACAAGACAAGATATCACAGTGGTATGGTCCTTTGAAAGGGAAAAAATAACGCGCGATAACTTTTTAAATTGGCATGATGCTATGGCGTCATGCCAATTTTGAGAAAGGAGAAAGCGGTGAAAATAAAAAAGAAATACGTGCTTCTTTTTGCCCTTCCTGCTCTGATTTTGTACTTCACATTTGTCATATATCCATTCATTTACAGTTTCGTGCTGAGCTTTTACAGATGGCCTGGCGCGGGTGAACGAACGTTCATAGGATTGCAAAATTTCAAAGATATCCTTTTTGGAACTTTTGGGAATGAATTCAGAAACGCTTTCATTCACAACATCTATTACTTCGTGGCGGTTAGCATTTTGGAATTGGGTTTGGGATTCCTGCTTGCCATTTTCTTGGTGTCTATCGTTAGAGGTAAGCGCTTCTTTCAAATGATGGTGTACCTACCGAACGTCGTATCCATGATCCTCGTCGGATTCATTTGGTCCATGATGCTCAATCCTCAAATAGGTCTGGTCAATCAATTCCTCAGGCACGTGGGGCTCGGTAGTCTTGCACACCCATGGCTTGGCGATCCCAACCTTGCTTTGAGCACGATCATCGTCGTTAACGTTTGGAGAAATCTTGGGTTTTACGTGTTGGTGTTCACGGCATCCTTGCTGGACATCCCTCGAGAGCTTTTGGATGCTGCTTACATAGACGGGGCATCCAATTTCAAGGTGATAACGAAGATATTCTTCCCGTTGACAGTCCCAACTTTTCAAACACTGTCCATTTTGCTGTTCATATGGACTTTCAACGTTTTTGACATAGTCTACGCATTGGAAGGCGCGCAAGCCGGACCGTTTAGGACAACGGACGTGTTGGGGACTCTTTTTTACAGAACGGCTTTTGGAGGTTTAGGAAGCAGCCGGGCGGATTTCGGTCTTGGGGCTGCCGTAGCCGTGCTGATATTCGTCGTTGTAATGCCGTTATCTTTGATTTACGCTTACATAGTTGATAGGAGGAGCCGCCATGCTTAGATTCAACAAATTGAGTAAATTTGTAGTTTACATAATACTCACGGTGTACGCCATCTTAATCGCGACTCCCTTTGCAATGATATTCACGAATTCATTCAAGAGCTTGAGAGAAATATTTCTGAGTCCCTTTTCTCTACCCAGTAAGCTTAATTTCCAAAATTACGCCGAAGCGTGGAAAAGTGCAAACTTGTTTAACGCGTACATGAACAGCTTTTTGGTGTCAACCGTTTCTGTCATTGGGATACTCATTCTCTCTTCCATGTTGGCGTACGTGATATCACGATACGATTTTCCATTCAGAAGGGCGATTTACCTTTTCATAATAGTGGGTTTGGCTCTGCCGGCTCGCCTTGCGATCATACCTATATACGTGATGCTTAACAATTTGAACCTTTTAGACACTCGAATAGGGTTGATGCTGGTTTACATGGCGACTGGTATATCTTTTGCGACCTTTTTGATGAAGAGATTCATGGACGGAATACCCGTTGAAATAGAAGAGTCGGCGATGATAGACGGGGCAACTCCCTGGACGATATTTTTGAAAATAGCCCTTCCGCTGACAAGGCCTGCCATGATAGTCGTGGGGCTCGTGAATTTCGTTGGGATATGGAATGATTTTTTCTTCCCTTTGATAATAATAAACAGCAGAAGCAAAGAAACTGTCCCGCTGGCGATATCCATATTTTTCGGTGAATTCTCAAACAAATGGCAACTTATATCCGCGGCGTTGAGTCTGTCTGTTTTGCCGATAATGATCATATTCTTCTTCCTGTCTAAATACTTCATAGCCGGCATGACAGAAGGTGCCATAAAGTGAGTGTGAACTCCGAAGGACTTTTCGTTCTTTTTCTTCAAATAGCCGGAATCCCACAAGAAAGAATAAAAATCCACGTCGAAGAATTCAAAGAATTCAATGCTAAGATGGAAGAATTCTCAAAAGCTTACCTTCTCGACGAGTGCAAAACGCTGTTTCTAC
>CAYYEU010000110.1:0-3545 GCA_964470975.1 uncultured Mesoaciditoga sp.
CCAACTTTTATCGTTGTAATGATGTTATCCGTATCGCCGTTCATTACACTTACGGTGTTATCGGAGTTATTTGCAATGTACACCATGTTAGATTTGGTGTTAACTCCGACCCCAAAAGGTTTTCCTCCAACTTTTATGTCATCCACGACATCGTCCGTATTTCCATCTATAACACTCAGAGTTCCATCCAATTGGTTTGTCACGTACACCATGTTCGTGTTGGAATTGACGGTTATGGATTTTGGCCCCTTATCAACTCGGATTATGCCTATCAAATTTGTAGGAGACGCACTTAAAACGCAAACGGCGTTGTAAAATGAATTCGTCACGTAAAGCTTGTTGGTTTTTACGTTAAAAGCCATGCCTTCCGGTTGTCCCCCTATGAACACTGTTTGAGCGATTTTATCATCAGAGGCATCTAAGACAGTTATGGTGTCAGTAGCGGAGTTAGCAACAAAAAGCCTTTTATGATTTGAATCGTAGCAGATTGCTTCTGGTCCATTTCCAACTGCCACATCCTTTATTTTCGAATATCCATACACGTTGTACACACTTACCAAATTGGTAGAAGAGTTAGAAATGTACATTTTTCCATCCTTTTGATTTAACGCTATCCCAGCGGGAACGTTGCTCAGCGGGATGAGAGTTCTCTCACCAATTCCCAACGAACCTGTGAAATTCACATCATCTTTCATGCCATTTACCATCACGTTTGATGGAGTAAACAGCCAACCACTTTTTTGGGGTTTTACAGCTATCTCCCCGCTCAATCCACCCTTCATCCAAAAACCATTGGCATCTGTTTTAACAGAAGAAGCGCTTTCATCAAACAGAATGGTTACGCCAGAAATACTTTTTCCAAAAATGTCCTTAACATATCCAGAAACCGTGTAAGTTGCTGGATTGCCTACAAAATCAACACTTTCTTTCTTATTCACAACAACAGTTGTACTCGTTGGATTGAAACTCCATTCTGTAGCCGACGGCGTTACCGTGACACTCCCACTCAATCCATCTTTTGACCAGTAACCATTTGAATCTGTTTTCACCTTCCAATATCCAGTTGGATACGAAAGCGAAATTTCAATCCCTCCAACGCCATTTCCGAGAGGATCTTTCACATATCCAGAGACAGTGTAAGCTGAAGAAGTTGGCAAGAAACACCCACTTAACACCAAAATTATCGTGATCAGAGAAATTAATATCAAAAATTTTTTCAACATGGCTCAACCTCCTTAAAAAATCTTGGCCACCATTTTACAGATTTTTTCAAGAAAATCTTTATCTTCGCTTGTAAAAGGATTTGTTTTGTGAGAATCTATATCTAACTCTCCAACAATCTCCCCACTCTTGAATATCGGCACCACCATTTCCGACTTTACTTTCGGACTACAAGAGAGATAATTATCTTCCTTAGAAACATCTTGAATGGTAAAAAGTTCCCGCTTTTCTGCAGCCTGTCCACATATGCCTTCACCAAAATTTATCCTTACATGTTCGGTTGATTCTCCAACGAACGGGCCTAAAATGAGCTCTCTTTTAGAATTGTCAGAAATGTAGAATCCTATCCAATCGTAATGTTCAACCTTTTCACTCAAAAGCTCACATATGGATTTCAACTTTTCGTCTTTTTTGATAGAAGCACTCACTATTTTTTCTATTAGCTTTAAGAGCAGATCAAAATCCCTGCTCCTCAATTCGTTCCACGTTTCAAAAGCCTTTCTTAGATGTGGAATTACAATGGATCCTCCGACTACAAGACCTATAGAAAGCGCCTCCTCGATCTCACCGTCGGTAACACCTTGTTCGTGAGAGGTGATCATGTGGTATTTCACACAATCATCACATCTTAAAACAAGTGAAGACACCAATCCCAACAATTCTTTTGTTTTCCTTGGCAGAGCCCCATCAGTGTAAACGTTTGAATCGAGATTGTAAAATCTTTTGATATTCGTTTTTGCGTACTTCATTACCATATCGTTTAAGTGTTCACGTTCCTCTTTGAACTTTTCAACGTCCTCTTTAAGCATTCTAAATCCTCCCAATTCAGAGAATTATCCTTGTTTCACACTTATCGTTTGAGATTTAGTTTTGTAAAAGAAAAGTGATAGCAATATTTCCAAAACAATGAGTGCAGGTACAACGCCAAATCCGACGAAAATACCAGCCGAATTTGCCACTTTTCCGATCAACCATTGAGAAACAGTCGCTCCAATTCCCACAAAAACGACGAACACACCCATGATATTTCCAATTCTTTCTCCCGCCCGCTTGGCCAACATGCCTTGGATAGTTGGATACGTGCTGGCAAAAGATAATCCGCTCAAAAAGATGAAGATCACGGTGAGATAGAGGTTGAACGAAAACATGAAGGCTAATACGGATATTAGAGAAGATATGGATATCATGAAAACCCATTTTTCATCTTTGATCTTCACAAAGCTCGCAAGATACCTTCCGAAAAACATTCCGATCCAGAAAACAGATGAGCTTGCAGCTGCCAACGCTACATCCATGTTGCGAACATGGACCAGAAAAGTACTAATCCAGGCAGAATACCCAACTTCGCACCCAACGTACACCATTATAAGAAGGTCTATCAACAGAATAGAAGGCTCAAAAATCGTTTTGAGGTGCAAATTCTCCTTGAAAATAGAATTTGGTGTCTTAAGATGAAATGAGAAGATGAAAGCAATTGCTGCGACTAAAGCCTCTATTATGTAAACCCCACGCCATCCAAAAGTTGTTCTCATAAAAAGCGAGACGACGAAAGGGCTCAAGAATGCTCCTAATGCAAAAAGCGAATTGACACGATTGAGTGAACTTGAAGCCCTCTCCTTGGCCATATTTCCCACCAATGAGCCCACACCGACTTCCACCATCCCTGTTCCAACATTTGCAACAAAAGCTGCCACTACTATATCCAAAAAATCTTTACTGAACGCATACCCAACAGATCCCAAAGTTAGAAAAAGAGGGCCCAAAATCGCGATGAGTTTAAGTCCCAATTTATGGGCGAACAGGGCGCACACAAGGGAACCGCTAATATATCCTAAAGTGCCAAGAGATAAAAGATAACCGCCATGCAGGTAATCTATAGAAAAATCTGCAAGCACCTTTGGAAAGGCGCTTGAAAGGATCATGACGAAAAATCCAAACGAAAAGAATGTAAGGTAAGAGTACGCTTTTAAATTCTTTGAGATCATTTTTCACCTTCCCTTTTGATAATGATAACACAATTTCGATGTTCTTTGCCGGAGAATTCAATTGTCGAAACGTGATTTGCGTGCTACATGGTTGACAACGTTTAACTTTGTTGATATAATTCCATGTGTTGAAGAGCGCCCGTAGCTCAATTGGATAGAGCAACGGACTTCTAATCCGTAGGCTGCAGGTTCAAGTCCTGCCGGGCGCGCCAGCATCAGCGTGGTGGCTGTAGCTCAATTGGTAGAGCGTCGGACTGTGGATCCGAATGTCGCGGGTTCAAGCCCCGCCAGCCACCCCAGATGCGCCTGTGGCTCAACTGGATAGAGCATCGGACTTCG
>CAYYEU010000111.1:0-1621 GCA_964470975.1 uncultured Mesoaciditoga sp.
GCACTAAGATGTCCTGAAGGTAGAACATATCTTTGAGGTTTTCCAAGGCGTTCCCAAAGATCATCGGATGATTTGTTTGGTATGAAAGGATCGAAAGCCGCTTTGAAAAAGAGAGTTTTTCTAGGTGGAATAAGGTGCGCAAATATTGACGGATCGTACGTAAAACAAGCCGGCATTTCTTTTAAATCTTCAAGCGAGTTGAATTTGTTTGCCATGCTATCGAAATTTGCGTGTTTCAAAGCACATTTGTGAGGATTGCATGCCTTGTTTTCTTCGTAAGACACACGCAAGATCTTGGTGGCGACGCTTTTCCAAGTTATGTACTCGTAATTTCCGCCAGTCACGGCGAAAACACCTTTCTTGATTCGGTCCTCTATTGCCATTGCGATCGTTGAGATCATTCCACCAAAACTGAATCCCATTATGTTAACCTTTTCAAATCCAATTTTTTCAAGGTAATCCACGCAAGTTAAAATATCACTTACGGCTTGATCAAAACGTTCAGCGAGTTCAACATCGGTGCCCTTTATGAAAGCCATGCCACTTTTCTTTCCATTTGGCGTTCTTTCAAAATGGTAGGGCAAAACTGGCATTATGGTGGTGTAGCCATTTTTCGAAAAGAGCTTAGGATAATACTGAAGGGGTTCGAAATTCTTTTGCCCAGTTCCATGAACGAATACAACTGCTCCCTTTGAGGATTGGGATTTAAACACAAGTGCCCTTGCTTGATCAACCTTTGGATCTCCAGAAGGTTTAGGGCTTTTGAACTTCAAAGTGTCGTATTCATCGCCGCTTTTTACAGAAAACTCAACTTTATCCCTTGAAGTTTGATACATCGAAAAGAATTTTTTATCCGTGATGTGGTTGTTTGTTATCATATTTTTTCTCCATTTAATTTGTAAAAATCAGGCTTTCGATCTTCAAAAACATCGTTAAAGGCGTTAATATGTTTGTCTCTCGACAAAGAAACGTCTATTTCGGTTTCCACTAAAGTGTCCTCGCTTTCAAGAGCCTTGGCAATTATCTTTCCGTTGGGATCGGTGATCTGGCTTTTGCCTGTAAACTCAAGAACCTTCCCCCGATTTTCGTCTTTCCCCCATCTATTTGCAGTTGCAATGTACACTCTGTTTTGCAGGGATGCGTACACGTTTGAATCTTGGCAATACGGCATAACAAGGTTGGCAGAATGCGCGATCAGATCTGCTCCCATGAGTGAAAGAGTTCTAAAACTCTCAGGGAAAAACCAATCAAAGCATATCGCTAACCCTATTTTCGTGCCTTTGAATTCCTCGACAAAAAATCCACTGTTTCCAGGTGTGAAGAATTTCTTCTCCTCGAAAAAAAGATGAGTTTTCCTGTAAATTCTCTTTTTGCCATTTGGAAAGATGAACATGGACGAATTGTAAAAATTTTCGTTTGATTTTTCAGGATATCCAAAAATCACGGCGCAATCTTTTTCTTTTGAAAAATCTGCCCACTTTTTTTCTACCAACGAGTTGAACTTCGAAACATCTTCCACTTCTTTTTTTGAAGAGAAAAGATATCCTGAGAATGCGAGCTCAGGAAATATCAAGAGATCTCCATCGAATTTTTTCACAATTTCAAGTGCCGTTTGTAAATT
>CAYYEU010000111.1:1721-3544 GCA_964470975.1 uncultured Mesoaciditoga sp.
TTTATCACTTTCAAAAAGTTAAATTGCCCTATTGACAAAATGTACATATGTGTATATAATACTCCAGAAGAAGGTGTTCAATGTGAAGGGAAGAAGATGCGCGAAATTCGGTTTCAAATCGGGAAACGTGTTGGTGGCGGCTCTTCTGTATTTGCTACTGAAAAATCCTTCCCATGGATATTCACTCGTTGAAGAACTTGAGAATCTGGGAATAGATCCGAATTTCGTTCCTTACAGCGTTGCGTACAGGTTGCTTCGAGACATGGAAAATGACGGACTGATCACGTCAGAATGGGAGATCGAAGAATCTGGACCATCGAGAAGAATTTACTCCATAACGAATGAAGGAATTGAATTTTTGAAAAGGTGGGTGAACAACGCCGAGAACAATTTGAAGATCATGGAGAATTTGGTATCCAACATAAACGATTTGTTTCAACAAAAAAAAGAAAAGATTTGAAAAGGAGGAATTTGTCATGAAAATTTGCCTTACGTCGGATGAACAAAATGGCTTGGAAAGCGTTTTGAGTTACCACTTCGGTCACTGTCCTTATTACGTGATAGTGGACATGGAAGGAAACGAGGTTAAAAGTGTTGAATCCGTGCCAAATGCGATGGCCGAAGGACATAACCCTGGCGATCTTCCATCTTATATGAAATCGCAAGGTGTTGATGTTATCATCACAGGCGGTATGGGACCGAAAGCCCAGCAGTATTTTGAGGATTACGGGATAAAGGCCGTTACAGGAGCTTATGGAAAAGTGAAAGAGGTGCTCGAAGAGTTCTTACAATCTAAAATCGTCGTCAGTGGGGAAAATGAAAAAGTAGAAGAACATCGTGAGGAACAAACCGGTGAGAAGAGTGAAATTGGTAGATTAGAAGAAGAAAACGTCGATCTTCGCAGACAAATAGCAGATTTGAAATCACGCATGGCAAAATTGGAAGAAAAGATGGGAATTTGAGCTTATGAACATCTGGGGAGCTGTACTTTACGGAATCATCGTCGTTCTGAGCTACATTTACGCCATTAAAAAGAACAAGCCAAATTCCAAGAAAGCTGCAAAAAAAGGTGGGATCCAATTTTTAAAGCAGCTTCCCATGATCATCTCCATATTTCTCGTTGTAGGACTTTTTGATGAATTCGTTCCTAAAAGTGTTGTAATGGCTTTTGTAGGAAAAGGAAATGAAATCCTCTCCATTCTAAGTTCGGCCATCCTTGGAACGATCGTCATGGGCCCTGTTTCATCCGCATATCCTCTTGGGGCTTTGCTGTTAAAAAAAGGCGCGACGATCACCGCCACTGCGATATTTCTGAACAGCTGGGTTATGGTTGGTTTTGTGACAGTTCCCTATGAGATATCTGTTTTTGGTAAGCGTTTTACACTGACAAGAAATATTATTGCCTTTATAGGTGCCATTGTTATAGGTATCCTTACAGGATGGATTCTTGGAGGAGTAACATTATGAATTTCATAAAAAAGCATTGGTTTGAAGTAAGCGTTGGGGTGCTTTACGTTGTGCTTCTTTTCGTTTTTCCGGATAAGACTTTTTTCGCCTTTAAAGAGGGAATGTGGCTGTTGATCAAGATGCTACCGGTTTTTATATGTGTTGTTCTTTTCTCATCTTTTTTATCCGTATTTCTGTCCCCAAAAACTGTCCAGAGAATAATGGGAAAAGAAACAGGGGTTAAAGGTGTGATAGCCGGCGCGTTTTTTGGAACACTGATTGTGGGACCTCTGTGGATTCTCTTTCCGCTGTATAAAACCTTTTTGAATAAGGGTGCAAGGGTTGCCGTCGTTGGTGCCATGATAGGGGCGTTTGCC
>CAYYEU010000112.1:0-3537 GCA_964470975.1 uncultured Mesoaciditoga sp.
AGGAGTTAATAAATATTTCTCAATAGATGTCCAATCTTTGGAAGAAAATCTTTCTTTCGAGACATAACTTGTTTCAACCTCACGGGTTGTTTTTGAGCGCCAACTTTATTTAAACACACTGCATCCCCAGAAACAAAAAGTTCGCTTGCATTCTCAAAAACATTTGTAAAGAGAGCGAAAAAACAATCTATGCCCATTGCTTTTCTCAGGTGATCTATTTTAGCTCTTATTTCTTCAAAATGTTTTTCACTGTACTCGAATGAGGGCACCATCACTTGGGATATCATCACGTTCTTTCCAAACAAAACGTAGCGCTTGGTGTCTCTGGTTAAAATTTCTTCTAAAGACAATCCATCAAACTTCATGCCGGATTCTATAAGCTTTGTTCCATACTTTTTTATATCGACTTTTGCAATTTTAGCCAAGTATTCCGCAGCTTTTACGTCGACAGAAGTCGTTGTGGAAAGTTTCAAAACCAAGGTATCAGAAAGTATGCCGCTCAAAAGTGCTCCGGCAATTTCACGTGTCAGCTTCACATTTGAATCCATGTACTTCATTGCTATGATGGTGCAGGTAGAACCCAGAGGATCGTTTAAAAATTTTATCGGTCTCAGCGTGCTTATAGTTCCCAGCCGGTGATGATCTATTATCTCTAATATTTCCGCTTTTTCAACTCCATCTACCGCTTGAGCATACTCGTTATGATCGAGCAATATGACCGATTTGTGAGTATCTTTCATCAAAGTTGTTCGTGTGACAACGCCAAGCAATTTTTCATTATCGTCTATCACACAGGCACTCCGAAATTTGGAGGAGTAGACAAGTTCCCTCGCATAGTCAAGTGTGTCTTCCATTCTAAGAGTGGGGACATCTTTCGTCATTATCATCTTCGCAGGAAGTGACAAGTTGATCATTTTCCCCACGCCAAAAGCATCAAGAGAAGTTGAAAACACTGATGTGTTATGTGTTTCTGCTTCCTTTTCTACTCTTTTCCCCACAGGAGCGTTGTCCACAACAATCAAAGCTGCTATACCGGAATCTATCAAAGCTAACTGGGCAGGCTCATCATCGCCAACTATTGCTATATCATCAGAAGAAAGTTTTGAAAGTGCCACGTGCAGTGCATCAACAGCTGTGTACACTTTCCCACTTAGCAATTCGTTACCTTTCACAACGATCTTAGCTTTTAATATCCGCGCAAGGATTTCCAACTTTGTAGGTGCAACACGAAGTGGCTCTATTTTAAGTCTCCTTACATAAACTTTTGCAAGCCCCCGTTCGCTAATGAGTCCTACGAGCTTTCCATTACTATCCACTATGGGAACGTTCTTTACATCATGAGAATCCATCAGAGCGGCCACATCAACCGTTGGAACGTCTTTCTCTGCACTTACAAGTGGAGGAATATCAATGTCAGATACCTTAGGCTCCACATTTTCAACGTATATTGGTGGTTTTAGCCCAAAAAAAGAAAGGGCAAATTGAGTTTCTGGATTGATCTCACCACAACGAGCCGCCGTGTATTCATCAGGTTTAACGTTGTTCAAGAAATTGGCATATCCAATAGCACTACAAATGCTGTCGGTATCTGGATTTTTGTGACCAATTATGTATATCTTGTTCGTATTTCATTCCCCCTTGAGGTGTACATTCAATAAAAGTAAATCAGTTGGCGTAACACCTTGAATCTTCGAGGCTTGACTAAGATCTTTAGGTTTGAACTTACTGAGTTTTTGAACGGATTCGGTGGAAAGTCCAGGAATTTTTGAAAAATCAAAACCATCTGGTATTCGCACTTTTTCAAGATTTTGGAGTTTCCTTACGCTTTCAAGTTCTTTTTGAATGTAGCCTCCATACTTTGCTTCTATCTCAATTTCCTTTATCGTTTCAGAATCTGCAAGGGGTTGTGGATCGTATGGTTTTATATCTTCATATGTAATTTTAGGAGCACGCAGCAGGCTCAAAAGCGATACGTGCTTTTCTGTTTTAAGTTTTTCTTTCAACTCTCCTGGAACTTTCAAATGTATCTTTCCAAGTCTTTCTATGCCCTCATTGACGTTCTTCTCAAGTCTTAACACACGCTCATAAAAACTCTTATCTACCAGTCCAACCTCATAACCGTACTTTGCCAGTCTCAAATGCGCGTTATCATCCCTTAAAAGTAATCTGTATTCGGCACGTGAACTTAACATGCGGTAAGGTTCATCTACACCTTTAGATGTGATATCATCTATCAAAACGCCTATGTACGCTTCATACCTTCTCAATATGATTTGCTTATCACCCTTGAGTTTCAAACCAGCATTTATTCCGGCGATCATTCCCTGACCAGCCGCTTCTTCGTAACCACTCGTTCCGTTAATTTGCCCGGCCAAGTACAGATTTTCAACAACTTTGGACTCTAACGTTGGGTAAAGCTGCATTGGATCGGCATAATCATATTCCACAGCGTAAGCGGGACGGATGATCTTAGCATGCTCTAATCCCTTTAAAGTATGAAGCATCTTTATTTGTGCATCATAGGGCAGAGAAGTACTGAAACCGTTTATGTAATATTCTAAGGTTTCCTTTCCTTCTGGTTCCACAAAAAGCTGATGAGAATCTCTATCTGGAAACTTCACAACTTTATCCTCAATGGATGGGCAGTACCTTGGTCCAATAGAATTGATAAGCTTTACCTCTCCATACATGGGAGAAAACTTTAAATTTTCACGTATTATGTCGTGTGTTTTGGTGTTAGTTCTCGTGATGTAACATGGGTAATCTTTTGAAAGAACCATTGGTTCGTCTCTGTAAGAAAATGCCAAAGGTTCATCAGATGTATCTTGTCGCTCAAGAACAGAGAAATCTATAGAGGATTTAAGCACTCTTGGTGGGGTGCCTGTTTTGAATCTTGACATCTTTATTCCAACTTCCTTGAGACTATCCGTAAGCCCCTCTGCTGGAGGTTCTCCCATGCGCCCCGCCGGTAAAGAATTTGGTCCTATGAATATCTTTCCACCTAAAAACGTTCCAGTTGTCACTACAACCGCACGGCAGTCGTATTTTATACCAAGTGCCGTTCTGACGCCTGTTACGCGTCCTTTTTTAACAAAAAGATCCGTGGCTATCCCCTGGCGGAGGGTAAGGTTTTTGTGACTCAAAACGATCTGTTTCGCCGTTAAAGAATAAGCATATTTATCAACCTGTGCACGCAAAGCTCTGACGGCTGGGCCTTTTGAAGTGTTAAGTATGCGTATGTTTATCATGGCACGATCTGTAATGCGCGCCATTTCCCCTCCTAACGCATCGACTTCTCTTGCAATTTGTCCTTTAGCCGGTCCGCCAACTGCTGGATTACATGGCGTCCATGCAACGGTATCAAGGTTTATTCCCAATAGGAGGGTTTTAAACCCTTGTTTTGCTGTGGTTAAAGCTGCTTCTATTCCAGCATGCCCAGCTCCTATTACGACAACATCGTATCTTTCCAATTAGATCACCTTGCATTCCCAATTTTGTCAAAACTTGACATTTAAGTTAAAAAGTGGTAATATTTAG
>CAYYEU010000113.1:0-3514 GCA_964470975.1 uncultured Mesoaciditoga sp.
ATAGACCACGGCAAAGTTATAGAAGTGGGAACGCCTGAAAAGTTGATAATGAAATACGGTGGGGAAAGCAAGATAGACTTTGCATGCTCTCCTGCCCCTACAATGGAGGTTTTGAGAGAGCTGGATGAAGACATCCAGAAGATGAATGACCATTGTAGAATAACAACACAAAACATCACAAAAACTTTGGAAAATATAGTGCTGTGGTCCAAAAAGTACAACTTTTCCTTAACCAACGTGTTTTTAATAGAACCAACTCTCGAAGACGTATTTTTGAATCTGACTGGTAGGGAGTTAAGAGAGTGAGAGAGATATGGATTTTTTTCAAAGTCCACTTGCTATCTGATATGAGAAACAAGAGGGCGATATTTTGGGCGCTGATATTCCCAGCCCTTCTCCTTTTCATATTGGTTCTAACGTTTGCCAATTTAGGCCTTAAAGGCTCTTTGAATTTCAAGATCATCATCATAAACGAGTCACGTCCAACCATGGCCAATATCGACTACGCCAACTCTCTTATAGAAGCTTTCGAATCGGTTTCATACCCAAATAAAAACGCGTTTTTCACCCTGAAATTCATGAAACCGGAGGATGTAAATGCTGCTTTTAAGAAGGTTGAATACTCCGAAGCGGATGTCGTGATAGTCATACCAAAAACTTTCAACTCGGACGTGATGAGATCGATTCTTTTGAATAAAATGGGGATCACCACTGTTAGTGCGAAGATAAAAGTGTTTTATCTTCCAAACGAAGCTTCCTCGAGTTTGGCACAAGGTGCTGTGGGAGGTGTCATGGATGAGATAAATTCATACGTGATTTCGAAACTGCACTACAAATTGAAAACTTTCATGATACGGAGTAAAACCATTGGGGAAATGATGAAATCACCTTCTTACACTGATTTTGTTTCTCCAGGAATAATGGTGGTTGGAGCTTTTACAAGTGGTTTGCTGCTGATAGCTCCTAAACTTGCATCAATGAGGCGTTATGGCATCATGAAGAAGTACGCTTCAACCCCGGCGAAGCCCCAATCGTTCTTTTTCGGTTTTACGATGTCGAGAATTTTCACAATGCTAATTCAGTATTTCTTGCTTGCGCTTTTGGCAATTTGCGTTCTTGGTTCCGCCATTCATGTATTTTCTCTAAAAGCAATCTTGTACTATCTTTTCATGTGCATAACGTATACTTTGATGGGGTTTGACATAGGTTTTCTTGTTTCTGGCCCAACGGCAGTTGGAGCGTTTGTGAGTTTGATAAATTTGCCGCTTGAGTTCTTGGCTGGCATATATTTCCCGCTTTTTAACCTTCCATGGTATGTTAACATCTTTGTCTATACAAACCCTTTATGGTATTCAACCAACGCCATGAGAGAATTGCTAGGTGTTGGATTATCAACGACTCCAATGTGGATGAACATATTCGTTCCGTCATTGTGGATGCTTGGCTCTTTAACTTTTCTATCAACGCGCAGAATGTGGAAAAGGAGCTGAGCTATGAACATGAAAAGGATAAGAATTTTAATGAAAGAAACTTTCAACATGTTCATGCGCGACAGGCAAACAACGCTTATGATGTTTTTTTCTCCAATTGCGTTCATGCTCATTTTAGGTTTTGTGATTGTAGGTATTTCTGGTGGAACTCAAAGTGTAGAGGTAAAAGTTGCCATTCACATGTCAAATGATTTCCAAATGTACAAAAAAGCTCTCGAAAGTGAAGCAAAGAAATCTGGATTCAGTTTTACTTTTGTGGAAAATGACGACGAACTTAAAAAACTCGTGAGTTCCGCAAAAGATCAGATGGGGATCTCGGTGAGTTCCACATCGTTGAATTTCTTTTACAATCAATCTTTCGGTCAGTACAACAATTACTTACGGATTCTTCAAGACTTTGTATCTCAAGCTGTAAGAAAGAAAATCTCTGGAGTTCCAACTTACATTCAAGTCAGTCCAATTCCGATAAAAAGGAATGTGAATCTCACGGTCATTTCATACGTGGCACCGGGAGCCATTGCCATTGCAATATTAACTGCGTGCATTTTGTCGACAGTGACGACTTTTTCTAATTACCGTTCAAACAACGTATTGAAAAGAATAAGAGTAACTCCTCTAAGCGGAAATATTTTTTCGTTTTCCATCGCCATTCACAGATTTTGGTCTTCGTTACTGTCTTCATACCTTACACTCATTGCCTCGGAACTTGTATTTTCAACCCTTTACAACGTGAATTGGCTGTTGTTTACTTTAATGATGTCAAGTGCTGTGATTCTTTCAATAGGGTTTGGGACGATATTTTCCATAGTTTTCAGGGATATGTGGACAACTTTGAATTTTTCCACCATACTCCTAACGGTGATGATGCTCTTTTCGAATGTGTTCTACCCTTTTTCGGTAATGCCGAATTACATGAGGATAATCGCACACTTCATGCCTGTCACGTATTTTGTTAAAGGTCTAAGGTATGCCCTTGGGATAAGCCCAATGTACGGATGGGAATTCACAACGATAAACGTGGTGTTCTTTGCAATTGGAATCCTGATGATAATAATTGGTGGAAGAAGTATGTTCTACCTTGAAAGAAGGTGATATGGTAAATGTTTGTGTCAAGGGAGTTCAAATTCGATGCTGCTCACAACCTCGTACGCTATCATGGAAAATGTGAAAAGCTTCATGGCCACACTTATAAACTTCGTGTAACCCTTAAAGGAAGCCTTAACGAAGATGGAATGGTTTGCGATTTCGTCGAGTTAAAAAAGACAGTCAACGATCTGATCGTATCGAAGCTCGATCACAATTACATAAACGATCTGATAGAGCAACCCACGGCTGAGAACATAGCTTTATGGATATGGGGAAAACTCGATCCCGTTTTGAGTGCCCCCAACTACCGCCTCCACGAAATTCGCGTTTGGGAGACGGAAACGTCGTTTGTTTCTTATATGGGTAAAGACAAATAGTGTAGGAAGGAGAAATTATGGATAAGATAACGATGGCATATTGCCCAACGATGGAACCTTTTGCTCAAGCAATTGAGGATAATCTGGAAAACGTGAAAATGATTCCAGCATCCAGTGCGGGAGAAGTTTTGCAGTTTTTGAAATACAACAGAGTTGACTCCGTGTTGATAGGACGTGTTGCCGAAAAAAGAGAACTTGATGAAAATACAAAGTTTTTCAGATTAAAAAAAGGGCTCACGCTCGTGTACAAGGTGAAATCTGGCATATCCGTTGAACAATTGAAAAACGTTGAGGTTTTGACGTATTTAGACCCGGAAAAGATAGCGCACGTCAAGGACTTCTTTGCAAAAGTTGTGCGTCTTGATTCACTGGAAGAATGCTTGAAGTACAATTTGAATGTACCTGTCTTAGTTGATTGGGAGGACTTTAGGGATGATTTCAGCTTGTTGATACCCATGACCATGACTGGCAAAGCTCCAGAGTTTCGTGCACCTGTCGTATATTACAAAAAAGATATCGACGAGGGTATTTTGAGAAAAATCAAAGAAATAGTGTAGTTCA
>CAYYEU010000114.1:0-3512 GCA_964470975.1 uncultured Mesoaciditoga sp.
GTCAGTCAAACTGCCGTATCCATGGGAACAAAAGCATCACAGATATGGATGGCCACGGAAAATGATTTTGTGATCTTCGGTAAAGCAGATCTTTCAAGTTCCGAATTTGATCTTGCCGTTGCACTCAAAAACAATTCAAAAACGATCTTGAACTTGCTTTCCTCTTTAGTGGGAGGGGACGTTGGTTCCAAAACAATAGATGGCACCACGTTCAAAACTTTTAGCACCAAGGATTTCACAGCTTATGCTCTCGATCATGATGGATACGTTTTGTTGTCAAATTCTCCAAAACTCATAGAAGAGTCGGTGAATTCATACGAGGGAAAGAATCCAATTTTCAAATTCACACAAAACGTACCAAACGATGCTTGGTTTAGCATATACACAAACGCCGATTTGACAAACAATTCCACTTTGACCATGATCCCAAAGGATACGTACGCCTATGGAGAAATCAAAAATGGTTCTTTTACGTTAACTGGCATTTCACAATTTGAGTACAAAGATCCGGCACTTAAGTCAAAAGTCCTGTCCTTCAAACCTAATGCGAAATCATTGGAAGAGAATCCAGCAACCGGAGATTTTTGGATAGCCGCAGATGTCGCGGATCCATCAGAATTGTACAAAATACTGAACGATTACTCAAAAGATTTTGGTCTTAAAGAAGTGGGAGGAATTTCAAAAGAAGAGGCACATGAGCTGGCAAATCGTTGGAATGGAAAGGCTTTTATGAATATGAGTCTCTTTTCAACAAGTTCACAGTACGTTGCCGTTGCATACCTCTCAAAGGACATATCCAAATACATCCCTGAAATATCCAAAAATGCCTCAGCCACCTTCACGTGGGAAGGACATACCGTTTTGAGAGACGATACGATTGAAGGTACAATCACAACATCTGATTACACCATATTTTATCCAGATAAGGTCATTTTCAGCGATATGGCTCCGAGTAGTGCAATTGATTATTTGAACTCTTCGTCTAAAGCAAAAGAGATTGGGAATTACTCGGATTTCTCAAGTCAAATTTGGAATAACGCTTTTCTGATCGGCTACGTTGACGTTGGGAAAATGATAGAGGAAACTCTTCAGTACCCCCTTAGATCTGGAGGAATTTTTCAAATGAAAATAGACAACAACGCGAATTTTATCTGGCAACTGATATTGAGGTGATGAAATGTTAAAACTCTCACAAACGATCGAATCTATAAGATCATCTGTAACTTTGAGAATTGATTCAAAAGCCAAGACTCTGAAAAAAGAAGGAAAAGATCTTGTTTTGTTTACCGCTGGAGAGCCGGATTTCGCAACACCAATTGAAGTGAAAAGGGCGGCAATAGATGCTATAAATGCGGATTTCACCAAGTACACAAAATCCAGCGGTATTCCAGAACTGCGTGAGGGAATCTGCAAAAAACTTAAAAGAGACAATGGACTTTCGTACTCACCTGATGAAATAGTGGTATCCAATGGCGGGAAGCAAGCCCTCTTCAACATATTCGGTGCGATACTGAACCCCACCGATGAGGTGATCGTTTTGACGCCCGCTTGGGTAAGCTACATCCCTCAAATTGAAATGTGGAAATCAAAAGCGATTCAAGTTAATACAGTTGCAGGAAACGATTATCTTCCAACGAAAGAGTCTTTGGAAGAAGCTTTTAGTAATAAAACAAAGGCAATTTTATTCAATTCGCCGAACAATCCAACTGGAGCAGTTTACGATGAAAAGACTTTGAAAATGATAGCTGACTTTGCAAAAACACATGATTTGTACGTTGTGGCCGATGAAGTTTACGAAAAAATGGTTTACGATCTTCCGCATATTTCCATAGCTTCGTTTGAAGGAATGAAAGAAAGAACACTGATAATCAACGGTTTTTCCAAAAGTCACGCTATGACCGGTTGGCGTGTAGGATATTCCGTCGCCCCGCTTGAAATTTCCAAGGAGATAGCAAAAATTCAATCGCATACCACATCAAACATAAATTCGATCACACAAATGGCCGCACTCAAAGCTCTTAGTGTCGATACGAAATACATGATGGATGAGTACAAAAAACGACGTGATCTGATCGTTCAAATGCTCTCAAAAGCTGAATTCAATTTTTTTAAACCCAAAGGCGCTTTTTACGTGATGATAGATCTCAACGAGTTTCTGAACGGTCGAACAACGGAAGAGCTTTGCATGGATCTAATGGAAAACGCTGGCGTAGCCATGATTCCAGGGGATGGATTCGGTGCATTGGGGTTTGCAAGGATATCGTTCGCCACGTCCCAAGAGTTGATCAAAAAAGGCGTTGAAAGGTTGACATCGTATCTAAAAAGATGATATAGTAGCGTACGAATTCAACAACAACAGGGCGTTGTTTCAGCGTTTCCAGCCCTAAAAATAAAGGAAACGGGATCGGTTGAGATCCCGTTTCTTTTCATTTAAGGAGGAGGAAAAGTTGCAAAACACAAAAGTGAAAAGGTTGGTAATGGATTCAATGCTCATAGCGTTGAGTATCGTGTTGACAAGGTATCTTTCCATCAGAATTTCCCTTTATGGTGTGGAAGGGGTCAGAATTGGCTTTGGAGCACTTCCTATCTTTCTTGCAGGCTTCATGTACGATCCAATCGATGGATTGATGGTTGGGGCGTTAGCGGATGTAGCTGGCTTTTTCATCAGCCCCATGGGAATCTACATGCCACAGTTCACGTTAACATCCGCTCTGACAGGCTGGATCCCTGCTGCAATGTACAAATACATCTTCAGACGCAAGCTGAACTTTTTGACCCTTGCGATCACGACTGGGACAGGTCAATTTATAACCAGTGTCGTGATGGTGCCCTATTTTCTTCACACACTCTTTGGAATTCCATACGTTGTTCTCATGCCTTCGAGAACCGTCGGATATTTTATCATGCTCTTCATCTACCCGTTGCTGATTTTGGAGATCATGAAACGTGTACCTGGGTTTGGAGATCAAAAGCTTTCAAAAGCATCGGCAAAGTAAAAGGGCGATTTAATCCTTTGAAACGTCCCATGATTTAGAAGGGGAAGCGATAATCCTCCATTTCATCTGATCTAACGAGAAAATCGTTGGGCCAATGTCTGAGTGGATGGTTATCGTTTCGTTTGCAATCGTAATTCGTGTTCCTTCAAAACATTTTTGCCTGGCAATCACCTTTGATTTTTTTTCACTCTCACCAATTTGTACGGAGAGCTTTAAGGCTTTGAGTTCATTTTTGAGCCTTTCGATCTCTTTCAAAATTTCTGTTTTTCTCTTCTCCAAACGATTCACAAATTTCAGCAAATTTCCCTTTTGAGAGAGAGCTGTGAGTTTTTTGAAGGTAGACAACGCTTTGTTGATCATGGCAGAAATTCTCCCAAGCTTTGTTATAGACAATTGCAGGTTGATCTCTATTTCTTCCGACTTCTTGGAAAATTCGAAATTAATTCCAGCAGATACGTGTGTTGGAACCTTTGACACGCTGCCTATCACGTTCGCCATGACATTGCCAGATGCTTT
>CAYYEU010000115.1:0-3459 GCA_964470975.1 uncultured Mesoaciditoga sp.
AGACAGTCAAACCTTGAAGATGTCTTTTTAAAGCTCACTGGAAGGAGACTTAGGGACTGATGAGACAGACGTGCGCTGTTTTTAAAGCCCTTTTTCTTTCGAGTTTAAAAAGTCCAGGTGCGTTATTTTGGACAGTGGTATTTCCAGTGTTGCTTCTAATAATTCTTGGCTCTATACTTTCGAATGTTGGAAAGTCCATTTCACTTAAAGTTGCCGTTGTAAATAAAAGTGCGGCCTTTAGGGGTACAAATATGGATTTTTCTTCACACATACTTCAAACGTTAAACAGTTTGACGGAAGCAACCGATGGTAAAGCGCCTCTTTTATCAATTGAGTCAAGCTCAACTCAAGAATTTTTAAAAAATGCGTTGAGAGATCTTAAAACAGGGAAAACAGATGCCGTTTTGATAATACCAAAGCTTTTCAACACGTACCTTGCTGCCAAAATATTCCACCTTCCGCCTCCACCAAATCTTCAACCTGTCGAGATATACACACGAAGTAACAGTCAAAGTTCTAACATTGCCTTTTCAGTTTTAGATTCTATCATCACTGGTTTTGACAGAGAGTTGATCAAACGTACGGGCAAGATTGATCAAATAATTCCTGAAACAAAATACGTTTCCATGAATAAAAAAGAAGCATTTTCATATTTGAACTTTCTCGTTCCTGGAATAATCGTAATGGCTTTTATGACTGTGTCGCTCTTTGGAGTGACTGACGATCTGCTTGTTCAGCGTGAGAAAAAAGTTCTGCGAAGGATATTCGTTGCTCCAGTAGAACGTAGTCATTATCTCTTTGGAATGACTTTATCCAATTTGATTTTAGAGTTATTGCAACTTCTTTTGGTACTTGTCGTAGGCATGTGGATGGGAGCAAAACTGAGCTTTGAACCAAGTACGGTTCTTTATCTGATTTTGACGTTGTTTACCATGATGCCCCTGGGATTTTTCGTTGCCAGTTTTGCCAAAAGTGCCAATTCCGGTAACGCCCTAGCGAACGTATTCAACTTTCTTTTCATGTTTCTCGGTGGACTTTTTTTCCCCATTAGTGGTGTTCCACTTGCTGTCAAAGCCGTTGCTTACTCCATTCCAACAACTTACCTTGCTAACGGATTAAGAGAGTCTATGGGTGTCAGTCCCTCTCCAACTCCCTTTTATCTGAATATAATTGTGCCAATAATATGGGCAGTGATTATGACTTTGTACAGTGTACGGTATTTCAAGTGGGAGGTGTGAAGTTGAGATTTTTTTCCAATTTTAAAGCATTGACATTGCATGCTTTAAGGGATAAAATGAGCATATTTTTTAATCTTCTATTTCCTCTTATGATATTGATCATATTCGGATACGTTTTTTCTGGAACATATTCCCAATCAACAGTAATGGCTGGTTTTACAGGATCAAAACTTCCGCAAGTTAAAGGGGTAAACTACGAAAAATTTCAAGATTTGAGTGTTCTCAAGAAAGCAATTCTAACCCAAAAAGTAGATTTTGGTCTTTCACTTGAAGGAACCTTGTTGAAGATATATCTCAACCCTTCTGCCACCCAGTACAACGATTATTATATATCTGTAGGGAAACAAGTGTCCAAAAAGCTCAACAAGGCAAAAGGCGTCGTTTCAATGATAAATGTAAAGCGAAAGGAAGTGTCTTTCTCAGGGAAAAAGCTCAATTACCTTGACAGTTTAATCCCAGGAATACTCGCACTGAGCATTTTCTCTGCGGGAATTTTTTCGATGACAGCCTCATTGGCACATTTGAGAGACGAAAAAGTTATGAAGAGACTTTGGACAACTCCCATAGCACGTTGGCATTTCTACGGTGCATTCATTTTAGAAAAAGTGGTTGAAACTTATATATCAATCCTCTTTCTGTTTGGCGTGGCGATCATAGCATTTGGAATTCATTACAATGTAGATTGGTTTAAATTCACTCTTCTTGTGGTTTCAAGCATTTTTGGTACGATGGGAATGGGTATGATAATATTGTTATTTTCTCCTAATGCCAAAGTTTCGAGTGAGATTTCAAGCGTTATTTACACGATAACCATGTTCTTCGCAGGTGTGTACTTCCCCATAAAGATCATGCCCCCTTTTCTTCAGCACGTGGCGTATTCGCTTCCATTGATTTACATGGTCAACGCAATGAAATACGCTACGAATATCGCTCCCATGTCCGTTTCACAGTTCTACCTCATCGTCTTGTTGATGCTTGGAGGCTTCGTAGTCGTTTTAACTGGTTTTAGCAAAGTGTTCAAGACAGATTGAATCCCGCGTTCGCGGGATTCACATCACTTAACTCTTGCCACAGAACCCATTGGATCCCATGGTGGGAGAACGAGCGGTTTCTTTTTTAGCGCTTCTTTCATTTCTTCTGAAAGGTATTTTCTGCTTACAACGATTTCGTAAACGTACTCGTCAAACCATTTATCACCCATGACGAAATACCCTTCTTTTCCAACTTTTTCGCCCCAGCTGTTTTCAACCTTCCACTTGATTGGCTCTTCATTCATGATATCCACTCCAGTTAACACCATGGCATGGGTCATGAGACTGTTTCCGTAATCCAAGCGTTGAGCTTTGTTGAAAGTGAATTTCACATCGTACAGGTTTTCAAAATCGTACACTCCCACATCGAGTATTCCCTTATCTCTTTCCATCATCTTTCCCACATCCGATGCAAACCAAACAAGATTTCCGTCGATTACAGCTTTCTTTGCTATATTTTTAAACACGTCCAAATCCACATTTAAGTACACAACATCCTTCCCACCAACGATATTCCCAAGGTATTGAACAGTGTAAGTTTTCAAAAAATCCTTATCTGAAGTTGGGCAGTTTATAACACTTACCATATCATCCAGATCCACTCCAACGTACTTTTTGTAGAATTCCACTGGACTGATATCACTTATTCTATGAAAAGTTCCTTCCTTATCTCTGTACTCATAATCGAATTTCGCTGGGGGAAGTCCGATACTTATCGTAAGTATCCTGTAAATGTCCTTCATCATCTCGTGTTTTTGAGACCTAAGGGAATTCTCACTTTCACCATCTTGGTGCATTTTTCTTAGCATCATGGCGTCTTCACGAAGTTTAGTCTTAAGAAGTGTGTTCATGGTTTGAGAATTACTTGTATGAAAACTCTCTTTCATAACATCTTTTGGAACCACACCATATTTCTTTACAAGGTTTGAGAACATTCCCCATTGCCCGCCATCTTCAACCAATCTTTCCAACAACCAGGACACAAGTCTTGAATGCAAATCTTCTTTAACGGTTTCTACGATGCTTTCAAGAAAGTAATTTGCCTTTTCTAATTTGTCCCAGAACATCCCATAGCTTTGAGAGAGCTCGAATTGTTCAACGTTCATTTTTTTTGCCACAATGTTCCTAAAAACGTTGAGCCCAGCGAACATCCAACATCTTCCACTGTGCTTTTGATTTGTGATCTTCAT
>CAYYEU010000116.1:0-3446 GCA_964470975.1 uncultured Mesoaciditoga sp.
AAACGGGGGTGCTGTTGAGATTCTCACCTATGTAAATGGCTCCGAATGGGCAAGAGGCTTCGCAAGAATTACATGGGATTTCCTCGTCGCATTCTAAAACTGCTCTTAACTTTCCCAGGATGTCTTGTTTTGGCTCGTTGATTTGTGGTTTCGAGATTACTGGGGCTTTTATTCCCATTTTTTCCAATCCAGTTCTCACTTTAATAGATTTAGGACCACTTCTGAAAAGGGCCAGTGTCTTAATTTCATTTTCGATTTTCTTTTCAACATCTTTGCCAGTTAACTCTTTAACCATTTCCAAAGAAGCTATCTTTCCTTCTATCATGGCAGTTGTTGCTTCTTCAATTGATGCAAGATCTCCAGCTATAAATACATCTGGATTTGTCGTTTTCATTCTCTCATTTCTTATGGGGACATAGCCTCCCAACTCTGGGACGAATTCAACTTTGCATCCAGCTTGCTCAGGCAGTTCTGTGAGTGGGGTAAGCCCAACGGATATGGCTATCGTATCCACTACCAGTTCCCTTTCAGTGCCTGGAATTGGTTTGAATTTATCGTTTATTTTGGCTATGACGGCTCCTGAAACGCTTTCATTCCCTATCGCTTTTACAATTGTATGATTCAAAAGGATAGGAATACCAAGTCTTTTGACTTTGTTAGCATGAACGGCGTATCCACCAATCTTTCCAAGCGCTTCTACTATAGCTCTTACTTCAACTCCTGCTTGAATCAGTTGATATGCCAGTATCAAGCCAATGTTTCCTGAACCTATGATAAGGAAGCGATTTCCAGGCATTATCCCATATTCATTCATCAATGTTTGCACGGCGCCGGCTCCATATACACCAGGAAGATCTGAATTCACAAAGGGCAATTGTTTTTCCATTGCACCTGTTGCGATCAGTAATTTTTTACACTGAACTTTGTGTTCCTTGCCGTTTTTGGTGTAAACAACAGTGTTGTTTGGATATATTCCTATAACAGTTGCAGCATTTTCAACTTCCACACTTGAATTTGAAGATATGTCATCTTGCAATTTCTGGGCTATTTCAAATCCTCTTACCGATGCGTAGTGGGTATGATCACCAAAGAATTTGTGAGTTTGTTTTACAAGTTGACCACCAATAAAGTCATTTTCATCCAACAGAAGTGTTTTAACGCCATGTTGACCAAGAATTGCAGATCCTACCATGCCAGCTGGCCCTCCACCTATTACAATGGCTTCATAAAGTTTCACAACACATCACCTTTTCCTTCTTGCCTTCTAACTTTCATACCTTCTTTAACTTTTGTCATGCAAGAGCGTACATTTGGCACTCCGTCTATTTCCATAAGGCAAGAAGAGCATTTTCCTATCGCGCAAAAAAGCCCTGCTGGCCTGTCCAAGTTTGGAGTATGCCTGAGCACTCTTATTCCCACAGCATGAAGTGCTGCAGCAACCGTTTCCCCTTCGTAGGCTTCTATCTCCCGATCTTCAAAATAGAATTTCACGCGTTTTTTCCTTTTGAATTCAAGGATCGGATGAGCCTTTATCCTTCCTTCCAATTTGCTTCCTCCTCCTTTTACAGCATTTTCTGAGAAACATCACAAAGAACTATCTATAGTTTTGGCGTATACCCCCTTTTCTTTTTTTGCTTCAAGAGGTTGATACCATCCGCCTAAACCGTAGCTTTCTAAAATTTTCAGTGCATTCTCGTACTCTTGTTTTGTTATTTTGCGATTCAACATCGGCATTTCTTTTGCTTTGTAAACAGGGAAATACTGTGACATGAGGGAAATAGGAACGGATGTTGAAAGTTCTTCCGCAACAAATCTCAACGCTTCTTGGGTCCCGGATATTTTGTTAGGGAATATCAAGTGTCTGACTATGAGACCACTCATTTTGTTTTCCCTAAAAGGTCCCACTTGTCTGTACATTTCCTTTAAAGCTTTTCTCGTTTTTTTCCAGTAATTCGGTGTGAATGAATATTTTTGTGCAAATGAGTCGTTGGTGTAGCGAATATCTGCAAGATAGATATCGACGATACCTTCTAAGTGTTTAAGAGTTTCGTCGTTCACGTAGCTCGAAGTGTTGAAGACGATAGGAAGAGAAAAATCTTTTTTGCAAGCTTCAAGAAGAGCTTCTAAAATGGCATACATATGAGATTCGGGAGTTACCAAGTCGAGTGCGGTGGCCCCTGCATTTTGCAATTTCAAAAAAATGGTCGCAAGTTCATGGACGCTCACATCTTTACCATGATTAAGGTGACTAAACGCGAAATTCTGACAGTAGACGCATCTCATGCCACATCCACTGAAGAAAACCGCTCCTGCCCCTCCTTTGCCAACAATCGGGGGTTCTTCACCAAAATGAAGAACGGCACCACTGATCCGCGCAGATACGCTTTGACCGCAAAATCCCCTTTGTTTTTCGCGATTTACATGGCAGTTGCGTGCGCACATTGTACAGTCTTTCAACAAATCGCGAAAGTAGTCTCGTGCTTTCTCGATCTTGGCATATTCAAGTACCATTCAGCCCTTCTCGCTTTCATTGTAAGGTACGTGAATATTGTAGCACAAAACAAAAGCCCCTTTACAGATCTAAGAGGCTAAAATTTACTCCTGGCGTAATTTTTTAGTTGCATACGTGGGTATATTACCCTTTAACCGAGCCTGCCGTCATGCCAGCTATTATTTTATTTTGGAAGAGTAGAACCAAAACCACAAGCGGAACGGTGACTATAACGGATGCGGCCATTATTTGGCCCCAGGGGACCACGTAATAACCTGTGAACATGGCAATAGCCACTGGGACGGTGTACATCTTCGGAAGTTGCTCAAATGTAAGAGCAAAAAGAAATTCATTCCAAGAAAAGATGAAGGTTAACAGACCAGTTGCGACCAATCCCGGAGCCGATAAAGGAAGAACTATTCTCCAGAACGTTGAGAACTTTCCACTTCCATCCATGTAGGCGGCTTCTTCCAATTCTTTGGGCATATCTCGAAAGAAGTTTTGAAGCGTCCAAACTGTTAATGGGATCGTGAGGGCAATATATGGAATGATAAGACCAGGGTATGTGTTTATCAGCTTGGCAGATTTTAATATTTGAAAAAGTGCACCAAGTATCGATACCTGTGGAAACATGCTCACTGAAAGTATGAACAGCATGACGAGCATTTTCCCCGCAAATTTCAAGCGCGCGATAGCATATCCGGTAAGAGAACCTATAACAAGGCAAAGCAAGGTTGCTGAACCAGCCACAATTGTGCTGTTAAGAATGTTTCGTGCAAAGGGCCTCTCGGTGAAAACCTGCACGTAATTTTTGAATTGAATTTTCAACGGTATAAGAGATTGATGTGAAGAGAACAACTCAGATATGGGGCGTATCGAAGAGACGACCGCCCAATAAAATGGAAAAAGAAAGTATATCAAAACGATGATAACTCCCACGTAGAAGAAAAATTTT
>CAYYEU010000117.1:0-3431 GCA_964470975.1 uncultured Mesoaciditoga sp.
TTATTCTCATCGTCGTCAAACTCGGAGTAATTATCGATGAGTAAGGAATATCATCGTAGCCGATAATTTTAACATCCTCCGGAACTCTTAGATTTGATTTCTTTAAGGCCTTTAGCACTCCAAAAGCCATCAGATCGTTGTACGCAAAAATTCCATCGAATTGTATTCGACTCTCTAAAAGCTCCATAACCGACTTGTGCCCGCCTTCGATTTCAATTCCACCAGTCTTGATCAAATTTTCACTTACTTCCATTCCAGCCTCTGTGAGAGCTTTTCTATATCCTTCGCATCTTTCAATAGAAGCTGTGTTGTACGATTGTGCCCCCACAAACACTATTCGTTTACACCCCCTTTCGATCAGATGTTTGGTTGCTATGTAACCTCCCCTCACTTCATCACTGTAAACCATCGGCACTCCGATACCTTCCAATTCTTTTACATGCCTCCCCATGATCACGAAAGGTACTTTTAATCTCTTGAGTTCAAAGAGATCATCATATTTTTCTTGATTGGGAGCGATCAAAAGACCATCCACACGTCTTTCTAACAGCATTTGAATGCCTTCTACTTCTTCTTGATAATCCCTGCTTGTGTTAACCAATATCACGTGATATCCGTGTGATTTTGCCGCCGATTCTACACCTTTCAAAACTTCTGCCCAAAACGGATTAGCATTGTCTTCTATGATCACACCAACTATATGGGTTTTCTGTTTTCTCAATGATGACGCAGAGCGATTTGGCACGTAGCCAAGACGTTTGGCAACTTCAAGTACTCTCTCGCGAGTGGTTGCACTCACGTCAGGCTTTCCATTTAGTGCCCTTGAAACGGTATTCATGGAAACCCCTGCGACCTTTGCTATTTGTTTTACCGTTACGTAACCCATTTTAATCCTCCTAATCGATACCGGTATCGTTACCGACAACTACTTGTATCATTTTATATTACAAATTGCAAATCCATTTTTGAACGCTTTGAGATGATTTTGACCAATTTTAGCCGTTTATTGCTTATTAGCTCGTTAATTCTTAGAATATCTCCATTTTTCGTTTCTCTACGTGATACCAAAAGCATTTTAGCTTTTTACATCTTATACGTGAGCATCACGAAAGACAAACCATATCTAATCAAGGAACGAAAGTTTGCTTTTGTGTCTAAAGCGGTAACTACGATTTGAGGATGATTGAAAAGTGAATGAAAAGGTTGCCTAATGCTTTTGTACAGTTTTTTCAGTCGATCTGCAGAATGCATAATACGAAACTATTGTGGTATAATGGCAGCGTTGAAGTCAATGTTCCTGTACCTCTACCGCTCTATTTCTCTTTGTTTCAAAGGCTTGCAGGGCTGTTTGTCTTCTGTGATGACAAATGTAGAACTTCAAAAATCTGTGGAATTCGTGCAAACCGTTAGGCGACTTGATCGCACGGTTTGAGAATAGGCTTGTCCTGAATATAGATGTCTAAAAAGAGTTCATAAGGTCACGCGTGTTTTTGGGATGTTGAACGATCGGGATTGCTGATAAATCATCATTTCGGGGCTGAGTCTATGGGAAAAGGTCGTTTGAAACGGCTGAAAATCGAAAATCATTTTCGAAAGGGAAAGGAAGTTTTTATGAAAAATCTGAGATTCGAAGAAATGGGACTATCACCCGAAATGAAAAAGGCAATATCGACGTTGGGATTCAATGAGGCAACTCCAATTCAATCAATGGCAATTCCAAAAATGCTCGAAGGAAGAGATGTCGTTGGACAGGCGCAAACGGGAACTGGCAAAACATTTGCTTATGCGGTGCCGGCTGTTGAAATGCTTGAGGAGGGTAATCGTAATCTGCAAGTGTTGGTACTGTGCCCCACAAGAGAACTTGGCGTTCAGGTATCTAAAGAATTTGAAAAGATACTCAGGTACAAAAAAGCGACGGTGTTGGCAGTCTACGGTGGTCAACCAATAGACAGGCAAATAAAGGCTCTAAAAAGAGGTGTTCAAATAGTCGTCGGGACACCTGGCAGGATCATGGATCATATGAGAAGAAAAACAATCAAACTCAACAACGTTAAAATGGTGGTGTTAGACGAGGCCGATGAGATGCTCAACATGGGGTTCATAGACGATATCAAGCTCATTCTCAGTCAAGCGCCGGATGAAAGGCAAACGGCACTTTTTTCCGCCACAGTTCCCAGACCTATACTCGAACTCACAAAGAAATTTCAAAACAATCCAGAACACATAAAGATTCCAAGTAAGGAATTAACCGTTGAAAGTATAGAACAGGTTTATTTCAAAGTCAGAGGTAAAGACAAGATAGCGTTGCTTTCAAGACTTCTTGGAATGTACAACCCGCAGCGCTCAATAGTCTTTTGCAACACCAAAAAAAGTGTTGATGAGCTTGTAAGTGAACTTAAAATGAGAGGATACTCTGCGGATGCAATTCACGGAGATCTGAGGCAAGCGCAGCGAAGCAGGGTCCTTGGCGATTTCAAAAATGGAAGCGTTAGAATTCTCATTGCAACGGACGTGGCCGCAAGAGGACTTGACATAGAAAATGTTGAAATAGTGTTTAACTACGATGTGCCTCAATATGACGAGTACTACATTCATCGAATTGGAAGAACCGGACGTATGGGTAAAAGTGGCATGGCTTTGACCTTTGTTTCAGGTAGAGACTCTTACAAATTGAAAGAGATTGAAAAGTACGCAAAAACAAGCATTCGCCACTCCGATATTCCGTCAATGAGGGATGTGGAAAGGAACAGTATGAAAAAAGTAGTTGAGAAGATAAAAGAAACGATAAATCAAGGTGACTTGAACAAATACACAAAAGTGATAAACGATATGATAGAAAACAACTTTTCATCTTTGGATATAGCATCCGCGCTTTTGAAAATGAACAAGGAACTCTCTGGCGGAAGTTCTTCGAATTACGATGAAAAAATAGAGATAGTAAAAGATCGTAAAGACTCAAGGGATTCAAGAAGATTCAGAAACAATGGATCTAGGGGGCGGAAGTTCAACTCAAGAGATCGAAACGTCAATTCAAGAAGAAGATCTGATGGTAAAATGGCGAAATTAAGTGTCAACATCGGAAAAGATCACAACATTTCCCCCAGAGACATCGTTGGTTCAATAGCCAATGAAGCGGGAATTTCAGGCAGCTCAATAGGCGCAATAGAGATTCACGAAAACCACACTGTTGTTGAGATAAAGAAGGATCTCGTAAAAGACGTCCTTAAGATAATGGAAGGCAATCAAATAAGAGGAAACACCGTAAGCGTTAAAATGGCCAGAAAATAATTTGACTTTGAAATTCGAATATGATCCCATCAAATGCGATGCGTTTGGTGGGATTTTCATTGGCATTTGAAAGGAGAAAAGGTATATAATGGTTTGCTTAACGAACAAAAGGAGGTGCGAAAGTTGAAAATCGTTTTCACCAA
>CAYYEU010000118.1:0-3429 GCA_964470975.1 uncultured Mesoaciditoga sp.
AAGATTTTATCAGCTGTAGCCTGGCTTGATACTAAAATGTGAGACGCTTTGACTTTATCATACTTGCTCTCAATATCCGTTTTATGGGATTCGTAATAAGATTTCACATCATTCTCAGTTACATTTGCCACCAAGGACATGACTTTCTGAGTTACAAGACTTTGTCTTACATTCGGCCTAATTTTATCTTCGAAATTCTTTACAGAGCCATATTGCTTAACTATGTACTCTTTGGTTTGAGGATTTGACGTGTATTTGGCAACGATGGATTTAAGTTGTGAATTCACTTCGCTATCCTCAACGTTTATGTTGCTCGTGTCGGCAAAGTAATTCACGATTTTTTGATCGACCAATTGTTTGATCGCGTCCACCTGCATTTTGGGCTCTTCAAACAATGAATCCGGTGTTTTCCCATAATAATTCTTGTAATTAGAAATAAGGCTTTGCATATAATCTTGAAGCTCGTTTGGCATTACCCAGTACTTGTAAGAAAGTGGAGTACCATTTTTCGTAACCAAAGCGATAGCCTGGCTTGGAGAAGGCTTATATTCACTGTTCTGAGGGCGAGATCCCCCCATGTACGCGGCAACTGACCACCATGCAATTCCCGCCACAAATGTGATGACGATTACCCAGACGATGAGAAGAGCGTGTTTTTTCATCTTTTGCATCCAATTCATATTCTTAAGACACTCCTTCCTTTGTGTGTGCTGTGCTGTTTTTGTAATTCAACAGTATCTTTAACAATTTCTCGAGATCGTTTTCAACGATCACATCGCGCAAGATCATAACATTTTTAGATGGATTTGTTAAGCCTTCTTTGTAAAATCTTGTAAAATCTGACAAAGCTTTTCTACTTCTAAAAACCATCTCCACATTTTTACCCTGCTTTTTAACACTTTCAATATTCAAATTCAAGGCCAAAACTCTGATTTTAGAATGATCTAAAAGTCTCTTTGCGGAATTTGGAATTGATCCAAATCTGTCTCGCATTTCTTCAATCACACTTTCAACCTCTTCAATGTCTTTTGCGCCAGCCAAGCAACGATAAAGCTTCATCCTTTCCAACGGATCTGGTACATATGCAGAAGTTAAAACGGAAGAGGGAAGCTCAACATCCACTTCGTATTCAGCCTCAACTTCTTTTCCTTTTTTGAGCTTCGTCATGGTCTGTTTCAACATTTCACGATACATATAAAGGCCTACGGAATCTATGTATCCGTGTTGGCGAAGACCAAATACCTCCCCCACCCCTCTGATCTCCATATCTCTAAGTGAGAGCTCCATAGCACTGCCGGGACTGGAAAATTTTGTCAGCGCTTTCAATCTTTCAGAAACATCCCGTGAAGGCTCTTTAAAATACACAAGGTAAACAAAAGCCCTTCTGTTAGATCTTCCAACTCTGCCTTTGAGTTGGTAGAGTTGCCCTACACCGTATCTTTCCACGTCGTCAACGATCAACGTGTTGGCGTTTGGGACATCTACCCCATTCTCCACTACGCTTGTTGCAACCAAAACGTCTATTTTAGACTTATAGAAATCATCGATGGTTTTCATAAAAGCTTTTTTGGGCATTCTTCCATGAATGTACGCAATTTTTGCAGAGGGGAGCAAATCCGCAAGCTTTTCGGCCGTTCTTTTGAGATCCATCACTCTGTTGTGCACGTAAAAAATTTGGCCGCCTCTGCTAATCTCTCTAAGAATTGCACTTTGAATTATCTTTTCATTCCACTTTGCAACGTACACCTTTGGTGTTGTTCTTCCAATAGGAGGTGTTTGTATTACCGACATCGTCTTTATTCCAGAAAGAGCCATGTGTAGTGTTCTTGGAATGGGAGTTGCAGCGAGTGTTAAAATGTCAACGTTAAGGCGCATTTTTTTCAAAAATTCTTTCTGCTTGGTACCGAATCTTTGCTCTTCGTCTATCACCACAAGACCGAGATCCTTAAACGACAGCTTCGGTGTAAGCAAGGCATGAGTTCCAATGACCACGTCGGCTTTACCCTCCGATATCTCTTCCATAGATTCTTTCTTTTTCGATGTGCTGTTTTGCGAAGATAACAATACCACCTTTACACCGAAAGGTTCCATCCTCGAACGAAAGAGCAAATAATGCTGTCTCGCAAGAACGGTGGTTGGTGCGAGAAGAGCAACCTGTTTCCCATTAACCACAGCGCGAAACGCTGCCCTTAAAGCCACTTCTGTCTTTCCAAAACCGGTATCACCGCATATAAGTCTGTCCATAGGTTTTTCTGAAGCCATATCGTTGAAAACCTCTTCCAAAGCTTTCGATTGATCAAGAGTTTCCACATATTCAAAATTTTTTGCGAATGCTTCTTCAAGTTCGGTACTTGGAGAGAAAGAAAACCCTCGCGATTCTTCTCTTTGAGCGTAAAGTTCTAACATGGCGTTAACTTCAGCTTCGATGTCAGCCTTTACCTGCTCTTTCGTTTTTCTCCATTCTTTTCCGTTTATATCTGATAAGATGGTTTTTTCACTTGAGCCGACGTATTTGTTGACTTTTACGAATTTCTCTACAGGTACGTAGAGTAAAGCACCTTGCCTGTAGCGTATTCGCAGATATTCATGTTCACCATCCACGTCCTTTATTACCTGTGTCCCTTCATATATTCCTATTCCATGATCTGAGTGAACGACAAGATCTCCTACCTTTATTTCCGAAAAGCCTTCATTTGTAAAGGAAAAAGGTTTGGGAATGCGATTGTTAGTCACAGAAGGAATGGATACGTTTGCGGAAAAAGGATAAGAATCGTCAAATGGCATTCGAAGGGGAACTCTCGAAATATGCACCTCCTTGGTATGCTTTAACCTTTCAAAGGGGGCGTATGAAAATCTTTTGTACAAAGTACTGAACGAGTTATCATACAATTCTAATATTTCACGCTCATACTCTTCATACTTTTCCTTGCATTTCTCAAACTCATAGATTATCATGTAATCATCTTTATTAACATAATCAATTCCACAATAAGAGTCTTTCCAAAATAGTCCTCCCATTCCTTGAAGTCTTTCTATAGGTTCAGAAAGAAATTCATGGTGGTTGGAATTCTGCAACCTTTTTTTGGCCATTTCGAGAGAGCCTCTCTCTCTTGTCAGCTCGAAAAACGGTAATACTTTTGCCTCATTCAACGGTGATGTGCTTAATTGAGTCTCTGGATTGAAAGCGCGTATTGACTCGATATCTCGATCGAAAGTTTCGATTCTCATAGCCCCGGATTTAGGGGAAAAAACGTCGATGATGTCACCTCTTACAGCAAATTCACCAACGCTCCTCACAGTCATAGTGCGTGTATATCCTCTTTTTACAAGCCACTCAATAAGCCCTTTAGGAACCTTTCCACCGACAGATAAAACACGACTCTCTACCATTGCAGAAGGTGGGGCGGTTCGTTTTAAAATTGACATCAC
>CAYYEU010000119.1:0-3416 GCA_964470975.1 uncultured Mesoaciditoga sp.
CCTCAAAAATAAAAGACGGGGAAGAATTTTAAAAGCCAAGAACGTCTTACATTTTTCTTGTTTTACGTTTAAAATCCGGATCAAATGGCGGATTTTTCTTGACTTCTTTTAGAACTTCTTCTATTGCAACGTCAAGCTGGGGATCTTTGCCTTCAAAATATTCTTTAGGGGTTATATCCACTTCTATATCTGGATCTGTACCGTAGTTTTCAACTCCCCATCCAACGTCCTTAAACCAAAAAGAAAATTCCGGCTGAGTCGTCACAGTCCCATCCACCAACCAATTTCGAGGCCATATACCTATTACTCCTCCCCAAGTGCGTCGCCCCACCAATTTGCCAAGCTTCATGAGTTTAAAGGCATGACTGAATATGTCTCCATCCGATCCGGCATATTCGTTTGTCAAGGCAATTACATGGCCATAGGGTGATTCTGTTGGATAAGGCTGAGGTCCCATCCAACGGGTCATATCGTATCCAATACGCTTTCGTGCAAGTTCTTCCAACAGAAGTTGTGAAACACTTCCACCTCTGTTAAAGCGAACATCCACGATCATGCCTTTACAATCCATCTCTGCCAGAAAATATCTGTGGAATTCCGCATATCCATCTGCTAACATATCAGGTATATGGATGTATCCAATTTTTCCATCAGTTTTAGCATGTACGTATTTTCTGTTTTTTTCAACCCATTCGCGATACCTCATGGAGAACTCATTTGCCGCAGTTTTAACAGTGACAAATTTAGGATTCTTTATGTCCTTTGCAACGGCAAGCCGTACCTCTTGGTTAACAAGATTTACGAGTGATGCGTACGGCGAGAGACGTTTTCCGATCTTTTGATTGTTTACCGCCAACAGATACATACCTTCCGTCACGTTGATCCCGGGAGTTTTTAAAGGAGGAGAGTATTTGTCGTCCCAAACATCTCCATCAACCAAGTGTTTTACTATGTAAGCATCATGTTGTGGATCGTATGTGAAATCAGCCCCAAGGAATCCCATTTTGTATGAGGGAGCTTTTCTGTAATCACCTCCAAGTTCATAAGCGTGAGAAGTTCCAAGCTCCCCTTGCATTTCCCAGAGAAGATCGGAAAATTCACTTCTTGAAGCAATGCGATCGACCAGTGGATAATACCTATTGAACACATTTTCCCAGTCTACGCCGGACATGTCCGGTGTCCAAAAATAGTCCCTTTGCAGCCTCCAAGCTTCTGCAAACATTTGCCGCCATTCACTCAAGGGATTTATGGACACCTTCACTCTGGAGAGATCTATCCACCCAGTTTTTCTTGATGGTTTGCTTTCTTTTGGGAGTTCTTTGGGATTGACGTCGGTTTTGAAAACTCTCAAGCGCTTGCCAATTCTAATTGCCACTGATTTTCCATCGCCAGATAATTTGAAATTCGTGACACCCTCAAGAAAAGTTGATTCTTCTCTTTTCTTGAGATCGAACACTTTCAAACTCGCTTTTGCCGGTGGGATAAACGCTAACCAATCTGAATCTTTAAGTCCGACAATTGGGTAGAATGTGTAGAAAACTTTGTCTTCCTTGGCACTTATTGAAGTGTATATTCCCTCATCAATTGGAAACGGAACAATTCGCTCTGATATGCCGTTGAAATCTATCTTGATTCTCACGGCTTTTTCTTCTTCTTTATCGTTATGATGCTTTTCTTCTATTTGGGAAAGAAACGGACTCTTCAATTCCTTTTTCAGCGTGATGAGGTATGGTTTCATTCCCTTTGGAAATCCGAGATCGAATCGCATGTTATCCATTACCGGATTAAAAATTCTTCGCGAAAGAAAGTACAAATATCTTCCTTCTGGATCAAAAAAAGGCTCAACATCTTGAAGAATTGGTTTTGTCACCTTATGGGATGTTTCGGATTCCGTATCGTAAATTTTTAAGATCTTTTGTGCTCTGTTCACGTTGATCGAATACGCTATCCATTTTCCATCTGGTGACCAATTAAATCCAGAAATCAAATCGTATTCGTTTTTGTCGATCTTCTTGATTTTGGCATTTTCAAGGTCGATTAGCAACAGTTCATTCCGATGGTTTGACAAAACAACGACGTCTTTTTTAGGAGAAGGTTTTAGATCGTAAGGTCTTCCAATATCAATGGAGTTGAATTTTTTTGCAGGTTTCATTTCATTCACAAAGTGCAATTCGAGATGGTCTTCTCCACCTTCATCGCTGATAAGGACTACTCGATTTCCATCTTTGAGCCACCTTGTCAGCCGATACCTCACGCCATCTTTTACGCCTTGTTGAAGGACAGCTCCCTCCCAATTAGAAAATGTAAAGGATTTTCCCCGGCTCACAATTGCCAAGGAATTGCCACTCTCAGAAAGAGCATAATCTTCCATGTATTTAGCGCTGTCCACAAATTTTTTGTTTCTTTGAATGGCTGGGCTGTAATATTCGATATCCACTTTAATAGTGCTTTCTTTTCTCGGTTCGAAAGCGAAAATGTCTGCACCAGCATGGTAAACGATACGTTGCCCATCTGTTGAAGCGTTTCTAACGTAAAAATCTTCGTGGTGGGTATGCTTTTTGAGTTCTTTCCCGTTCGGAAGGCAGGAATATATATTTCCGATTCCTTCGTGATCTGATATGAAGTAGATGCGATTTCCGATCCACATCGGATTTGCAAGATTTCCTTTGAGCTCCAAGAGTTTATGAAAATCTCCATTCCCATCTTCATCTATCCAAATTTCTCCAGCGGTTCCTCCACGGTAACGCTTCCATCTTGCCGGATCGGCTGTATTCCTACCGATAACGATCCCTTTTTCCCCAAAACTCACGTTTCGAGCAGGACCAAATGGTAGCTTTTCTATCTCATCACCATCGATATCCACAGTGTAAAGTTCAAAAATTCGGTTAAAGGGTTGAGCATAATTCGTTGCGAAAATCACTTTTTGATCTTTCCAGCCGACAACTATAACATCGCTTCCAAGATAGCTCAATCTTTTTGCTGGGCCTCCAACAGATGGCATCACGTAGACTTCTGAACATCCTTCTTCGCGTCCCACAAAAGCAATCCAATTACCATCTGGAGAAAAGGATGGATGGCTGACTTCACCGAGGTTTGCGGTGAATCTTTGTGCAATCCCATCGCCTATTTTGACTGACCACAGATCATCTTCGGCCACGAAGACAATTCGATCCTCATTAATGGTTGGATATCTGTAATACCCCCTAAATTGGTTGATCATATTCTTCCCCCTTTATTTTGTAATGAGAAACTCTCCGATCTTTTTCAACACAAAATTGATATCTTCCTTTGAAACGTCTTTGTTCGTGACAAACCTGTATAAACCATTTTCAGGCGGATTTATCTTTATTCCGTTTTTGAACATGTAAGAAACAAAAGAGGGATCGTCCACGTTCTTTACGAATCTGAAAAACACC
>CAYYEU010000120.1:0-3362 GCA_964470975.1 uncultured Mesoaciditoga sp.
TGTTGTGGAGAAGCTATGAGAGCGGCTATAGATCCGGCAAAGATCAAAGCGATAGCGGCAACAAGCTCGTGAGCATTTATATAATCACGAGGCTGCAACAACGTTTCAACTGGCAGCACAGAGGCGATGTAACAATATATAAGCATTATCACAAGCCACGTAACAACCGCATTCCCTGGAAGTGTGATCGGAATAAACACCCCTATGAAAATGGTGGCATACATGGCTAACAAAGCCACCCATGACCATTTTTCAAGGCTCTTCCCTCGCTTGAAAACCATTTGAGAAAGCAGTAAAGCAATCGGAATTTCCATCCATACCGGGAAGACGGAAGATGGGTACATGTTGAAAAGAATTCCCATTATCAAAGCAAAAATCGCTATGACGATCCACAGCTCAAGGAATATCACGATGAAGAACAAGTATTTAGCCCTTGGCCCTATAATCTTAGCCGATATGTCTCCAATGGATTTTCCCTTGTTCCTCATTGAGATCACGAGAGCTGAAAAATCGTGAACGGCCCCCGCAAAAACCGTGCCGATTGTGATCCATAATAACGCTGGAATCCACCCCCAAATGATTCCTATGGATGGGCCAACGATCGGACCTAATCCTGCAATGGATGTGTAATGATGTCCCCACACCACCCATTTGTTCGTAGGAACGTAATCCACACCATCCTCGAGTTCATGAGCAGGGGTGATCCTTTTGTCATCCAATTTAAAAACCTTTTTGGCCACGTAACCACCATACAACTTGTACATCAGAAAGAACCAAACAAGTGCTGCCACAAAAATCCAAAAGCCCACTTTCATCCCTCCTTAATATTTGGTATGTTTTAATGATAACCCTTGTTTTGACAAAGATCTTAATTCATGGGATGAAAGGTAACTTTTAAGGTGTAAAATGCATAAAAAGAGGTGTTAAAGGTGTAATTTTCCCTTTACAGAGTTTAAAAAACTTCTACTCACCGGAACGGGGTTTACGCAAGCGGTAACAATTTCCCAGGCTCCAAGGTCTTTTTTCATCTTGCAAACTTTCTCTGTATTTACAATGTAAGATTTGTGCGTTCTTATGAAGTTTTCAGGAAGCTTTTTTTGAAGAGCGGCAAGTGTTGCATGGTGTAACTTCCACATGGCCCCTTTTGTGTGTATGATTACATTCTTTCCAACAGCCTCTATATAGCAGATATCCTTCACTTCGACGAACTCGAATCCATCTTTGCTTTTGATCGGTATCTTGCTTATTTTTGGAGAGAAAATATCCGCGTATTTTTCCAGTTTTTGCACTGTCTTTTCAAATCTCGAAGGAGATATAGGTTTTGTTATGTAATCTACAGCATTTACAGAAAAAGCATCGAGAGCGTATTCATCGTACGCGCTTACAAATACGATCATTGTATATGGGAAAGAATTGATCGTTTTCGCGAAGTCCAGACCATTAATACCTGGAAGTTGGATATCCAAAAACAGAAGATGAGGCTTGAATTTTCTTATTTTTCCAATGGCACCTTCAGCAGAACTCGATTCCCCAACAATTTCAAATTGATCGTAAGATTTGAGAAGATCTTTTATATTCTCTCTCGAATATTTTTCATCATCGATTATCATCGTTTTGAATTTCAAGAAGCATCGCTCCTTAACGTGTTTATCACAGTTGTCGGTATTTCTATTTTCACATTGGTACCTTTGTAAATGTTGGAATGAATGCATAATTTTGCAGCGCCACCATACAAATTTTCAAGTCTTTCTTTAAGCAACTTTACTCCTATACCTTCCCGCATTCTTGAGACTTCAAATCCTCGTCCGTCATCTTTAACGGTAAAGGTGAGGGTTCCTGGCTTGTAGTTACATTTCACGCTTACATTTAATTTCTTGGATGGTATTTTCGCGTGTTTCACAGAGTTTTCAACGATGGGCTGGAAAATAAAAAATGGGACCATGATATTTTCTGGGACATTTGACGATATTTCATAATCGAACTCGTCATCGTACCTGTATTTCGTGAATTTAAGATAATGTTCTATAAACACCAACTCTCTTTTCAAGCTTACCATGGCTTTTTCCTCTTTGATCGTGTATCTAAGAAGTTCTGACAATTCCAATACCATATCTCCTGCTTTTTCCTGATCACTTTTGATAAGGTAAGATATGGCATTCAAAGCGTTGAAGAGAAAATGTGGACTGAATTTCGATAAGAGAGATCTGTATTTGACATCGTAAACCATTTTGGAATCTTTTAAAGCTCTTGATAGATTCGTCTCAATTGATATGATCTGGGCAAGTCCTTTTGCGAATTCAAGATCCGATTTGCTTATCGCAAATTCTTTGGTTCTATAGAATTTTATGGCTCCAAAAATCGTTCCGTCCAAAAATTTCAAAGGCACTATTACGGCAGACGCAAGGGGGCAACCATCTTTTGGACAACCTATGTCTGATTTTCTGCTGATTATTCTCCCTTTTCCACGAGATAAGGTGTCTTTTGTCGCTTTGGTGATTATAGGAGAACCGGAAAAGTGATGATCTTCGCCTGCTCCGACATGAGCCAACACGATGGTTTTATTTGTTATGGAAATCGCATCGAAGTCTGTACACTCTTTTATTTTCTTCGCAAGAAGTTTTGAAGTTTTCACAGAAAGACCCTTATCGATAATATCCATTGTATCTTCAACGATTTTAAAAAGAGAAGACGTGGTGGCCACTGTGAGGTCTTCAAAACTCTTTTCAGTACCTGAAAATATGGCGATCAACATGGAAACCGAAAACGTGTTTGTAAAAATCATGGGAAACATGACCATTTTAACTATATCCACAGCCAAAGAGTGAGGTTGAACTATGATAAAGACAAATGAAAGGTGAACACTTTCTATAAAAAGGGTGTAGATGATCGCAAATGGAACGTTGAAAATTCTCTGCTCATATTTCCATGAAAGGGCACCTGTAACAATTCCAGCCGTAAGAGTTCCAAGGAAACAAGGGAATGCGGTGATACCACCTAGTAAAGAGCGGTGCACGGCTGCTATCACAGCACTTATCAATCCAGCTGGGAATCCTCCAATCATGGCTGAGATAATGACACCAGTGTCACGGTAGTTGATTATTGCGCCTTTGTACGGGATCCCAAGATAAGTGCCCAAGATGCCAATAATCCCTCCGACTACTCCTATCCATAAAGATTGAGAAAGAGAAGTTGGTTTTCTCAATATTCTCTTTGTGATTTGAAATTGAAACGCAAGATACATTACCACCAACATAACAGAAGCTCTTTCAAAAAGCACAAAAACTGTTGAATTCACCTGCTACATCCCCATATCAATCAAAATCCCTGTTTACCCCTCTTTCACCAAATTCATCAAGTGGATA
>CAYYEU010000121.1:0-3360 GCA_964470975.1 uncultured Mesoaciditoga sp.
TTGGAATACCATTTTCATTCCACCCTCGAGCTTCATAGTATTCGTCAAGCATGGCGTCGTAATCTTTGATGGCACTTTCCTGAACTTTGGAATACTTCCCGAACTCGGCTATGCTTTTTACCCTTTTTGGCAACTGATCGTCCTTCCGGCTTATGCCTTCTCTTACGTTGAACATGCGCTGAAGGTTGTAAATTCTTTCACCAACTTTTAAGAGTTCTTGACCATCTATTTCCCAACCGGTAAGAGCAGAAATTTGCCCGGATACATCGTCAGGAGTTAGACCTGCGTAAATATAGAATTTGCAGAGCCCTATTACATCTGGAATTATCCCAAAATCATGGAGAATCTTGGAAGCGAAACCTTTCCCGACTTCATCGAATCTGTCCACTTCATTTGGATCCTTAAGACCGTAAGGAATCAATCCAAAATCCACTTTGTAAGCATCGTAGGCCATTCCCTCTATGGGATGAATGTGACTCATTCCTATGTTACTTGCCCCGTACGTCAAAGCCAACGCTTTTCCTGATCGTGGATCATGAGCAGCACCTTCCAGACCTTTGACGTGTATCGCAAATTCTTCTGAGTCTTTTCCGATAGTTTGAGCTGCACGTTTCACTCCATTTGCAAGAATATCTCCTATTCCATCGCGTTTGGCTATCTTCTTAATCATTTTGACAGTGGAATCCATATTTCCCCAACTCATATCGAGCCCATCAAAATCACTCTTGGTTAAGATGCCACGTTCGTAACATTCCATTGCAAATGCTATGGCGGCCCCTGTCGAGATGGTGTCAAGACCGTATGCGTTACAAAGATAAGTTGCGTGAACTGCGGCATCCATATCATCGTTCATTATGAAAGAGGTGAAAGCAGATATTGACTCGTATTCAGAGCCCTCGTGGGTGGGAGTTTTCCATTTTCCAGAATTCACCTTGGCAATCCTTCCACAGAAAAGTATACACCCTTTATAACACCCGTGTGAACTGACCAAATTATTTTTTTTGAATTCTTCGTACAGTTTTTCACCTTTTCCCCAAGAATTTGAACGCCAATTTTTTGTTGGCCAATCGCCAGCTTCATCGCACTTTCCAAGATCACCAGTCGTGCCATTCAACTTAAAACCCAAATTGTCTGGATCACTCAAGAGTTTTTGAGAAGACTTTCGGCATACCGCATAAAACTCGTCACGTTTGGCGATTGGAATTTTTCCATTTCCCTTAACGACAATTGCAAGCAAGTTTTTAGAGCCCATGAGAGCGCCCGCGCCAGTACGCCCAGCAGCTCGCGAACCATCTCCAAACATCACACTTGAATAAAGTACGACATTTTCCCCCGCTGGACCTATGGAAGCTATTTCAAAATCATTACCCAGCTTTTCCTTTAGAAAAGACGTTTTATCGTAGGAAGTAAGTCCTCTCAAAGACTTGGCTGATTTGAATTCAATTTTATCGTTGTTAACGATTAAATACGTTGGCGTATCCGCTTTCCCCTCAACTATCAAAAGATCGTATCCGGCTTTTCGTAAAGATGGGCCCCAATCGCTACCGCTTCTCGATTCTCCCCAAACGCCTGTTAGGGGAGATTTGAAACACAAATCCACACTCCCAGAACCTGGAGCAGCCGTTGACGTTAAGGGTCCTGTTGCGAATATGATCTTATTCTCTGTAGACAATGGATCTATTCCTTTTGGAAGCTCTTCGTACAGTATTTTGGCTGCAAGCCCCGCTCCTCCGAGATACTTTCTTGCATCATCAGGATCGAGCATCTCTATTTCGAATTTTTTCTCGCTAAGATCAATTCTCAATATCTTTCCAGCGTAACCGTAAAGTTCGCTCATGTTGTTCACTCCCAATTTCTCCTCGAGAGTAAATGCTCCAACCTTTCTCTTCCCTCGTACGCCACTTCAAAAAATTCCTCAAGATTTTCAAGAGAAGCTCTTTTAGGATTGTACGCGGACATCGAATACATTTTTTCAGAACGTTCTAATATGTATTTGGAAATAATTGGTATATCTTCTTTCTTCATGCCGTAAGATTTGAGATCGGTTGCGATGTCAAGATCCTCCATGAGATTAAATGTAGCCTCAATTGCGGCTTCGGCTGCTTTTCTTGTTGACATCTTGCATGTATCGACTTCCATGGCTTCTGCAATCATGGCAAGTTTTCTTTGAGTGTAATCGTTTGGAAGGTTAAACCAATAAACGTATGGAAGCAGAACCGCACATGCCGCACCATGCGGGATGTTGTATTTGGGTGAAATTCCTTCTGATGCTGCATGGCCAAGTGTAGCTGGACCTGCAACCCATCCAAAGCTTATGACAATTCCTCCCAAGGCAGCTGCCATTGCCATATTCCACCTTGCTTCAGGGTTTTCTATTTCATGATAAGCTGCTCTCAAATTTTTTGCTGTGAGTTTAATTCCTTCAAGTGCCAATGCATCTGAGAAAGGATTTGCTTGTTTGGATATGACACCTTCTGCACAATGGCTTAAGGCGTCAAAGCCTGTATTAGCCGTGACTGTTGGTGGAAGTTTCATCATCAAAGAAGGATCGATAATGGCAGACTCTGCAAGTACGACATCTCCAGTTATCCATGTTTTAGCACTTCCCACGTACTCTTCAGGAACTATCACAACGGCTGTGTTAGAAACCTCGCTACCTGTTCCTGAGGTTGTTGGGATAAGCATTTTGGGTTTTGATCTTTTGATTGGTTTGGTGCTTGGCGCAAGATAATCTTCTATTTTTTCTTGACTTCCGGCAAAGCATGCCGCCATTTTTGCACGATCCAAACTGCTACCGCCGCCTATTCCAACCACAAGGCCGTAATCTTTCTTAGATGACTCCTCTATAACTTTGTGAACTTGATCGATTGTTGGCTCAATTGCATCTGGGGCATAAACGTCAACCTTGAATCCACTTTCTTTAAGTGATGATAACAAACCATCTACAAGTCCTATGCTTATCAAAGCTTTATCAGTTATAACGATAACATCTTCATTTTTGGATATGTCTTTCGCAACTTCTCCAGCTTTGGCAATCGAATCGAATCCAAAAAGCATGCGAGGAGGCAATCTATATTCATCCAACCTACTCAACCAATGTGATGAAAAAAAGCTTTCTTTCTCGCCCATCATTTCACCTTCTTTAAATTTTTTGAAAAAAAGAAACCACTCAAATATTCTTGAGTGGTTTCTCTTATTCTCTCCACTTGCTACTTTCGCATTATAGATCAACATTTTGTCTTTGTCAAGCTTCGATAAATATTTAACGATCAAAAAGTAATGTAAGCTATTAAAATAAAAGATGAAGTAAAAAAATCGGAATAATGTTACATTTGGATAGAAATTTTCAACTTACTCCTG
>CAYYEU010000122.1:0-1159 GCA_964470975.1 uncultured Mesoaciditoga sp.
TGGAAAAGCATCACGGCCACACTGACCGAAACGTTAAGTGAATCCATCTTCCTGGCCATTGGTATGGAAACCATTCCATCGCTCTTATCTTTTAACAATTTTCTTACTCCTTCACCTTCATTGCCAAAGATGAATGCAATTGGGCCTTTCATATCCACCTTATCGTAGGCTTCGCCATCCATCGTCGCAGCATATACCCAAATTCCTTGCTTCTTGAGATCTTCCACCACACGCGCGAGATTCACTTCTATAGATATGGGCATTTTGAACGCATAGCCCGCAGAGGTTTTCAAGACAGCAGGTGTTACGGGACATCCACCACGTTCGGGAATTATTATGAGGTCCACTCCTGCGCCGTATGCACTTCTTATTATCGCACCAAAATTGTGGGGATCTTGCACACGATCGAGAATGACTACGAATGGAGGATGGTCGATCTTGTTCAGAATGTTAGATGCATTGGAATACTTGTAATCCTTTATTTTTGCAGCTATTCCTTGATGATCTTTTGAATGAGTCACGGCTTCTAATCTTTTGGAATCCACCTTTTCAATTGTAACGTGCATATGCCTCAAATCGTTTTCGATCTGCTTCATCTCTTGGGAAAGATTTTTTGAGTCAACAATGTACGCCCTATTCACATGTATTTTGGCATTTAGCGCTTCTTTTATAACGTTTCTTCCATAAATTATCACGGCTTTTCTTCCTTTCAAATTACCCCTTGATTTGTTAAAATCTTCATGTGTACTATAAACATTTTAACATGAAAGGAAGTGGATTTTGTGGATTTTGAGAATATAAAAGAAGGCGATGTTAGAGAGGTTGAAATTCAAGTGACGGATGGAATGGTCAGGGAATTCGCGAAGATCACGGGCGACAACAACCCTTTGCATTTAGACGAGGAATTTGCGAAGAAGACCATTTTTGGTAGAAGAATAGCGCATGGTATGCTTGTAGCTTCTCTTATTTCAAAGGTTTTAGGCCACGATTTTCCTGGAGCGGGAACTATATACGTTTCCCAATCGGTGAAATTTCGAAAACCGGTTTACATTGGAGACACCGTCAAGGTGCACGTTGAGGTGAAGGACAAAAACGTTGCGCGACGAAGATTATTCCTCATTACCAACGTGATAGACAACGATGCACTTGTGATAAGCGG
>CAYYEU010000122.1:1259-3352 GCA_964470975.1 uncultured Mesoaciditoga sp.
GTGGAGAAGTACAAAGATGAGCAACCCTTAAAAGGAGTAAAGGTTGCCGTTTCAGTACACTTGGAAGCAAAAACGGGCTATCTTGCCCTTTCGATCGCAAAACTCGGGGCGGATGTTACCGTAACCGGATCAAACCCGCTCAGTACACAAAATGAGATAGTTGGAGAGCTGAAAAAACGTGGTCTCAGGGTTAACGCGGAAAGGACACACGACAGCGATATTTACAAAAGGAACCTCAACGCCACACTTGACTTCAAGCCGAATGTGATCGTCGATGACGGTGCGGATCTCACGGTTACGGCTCACGAAGAAAGACCGGACTTGTTAAAAGAACTGTGGGGCGTCTGCGAAGAAACTACAACTGGTGTTAAAAGGATAAAAGCGCTTGAAAATTTTGGAAAGTTGAGGGTTCCCGCTATATTGGTGAACGATGCCGCTACAAAACATCTCTTCGATAATCGTTACGGGACCGGGCAATCCGTATGGGACTCGATAATGCGCAACACGAATATGAACGTTGCTGAGAAAAGAGTGGTTGTGGCTGGCTATGGATGGTGTGGGAAAGGTGTAGCCATGCGTGCTAAAGGACTTGGCGCTCGAGTGATAGTTACCGAAGTAGATGCGATCAAGTCATTGGAGGCTTTGATGGACGGTTTCGAGATCATGCCAATGAAAGAAGCGGCACGGCTGGGAGACATATTCGTTACCGTAACCGGTAACACATCGGTAATACGCGAAGAACATTTCAAAGAGATGAAAGACGGTGCAATTCTCACAAATGCCGGTCATTTCAACGTAGAGGTATCCGTTGCGGATTTGGAAAGGATTGCCAAGTCAAAACGCGAAGCAAGACCAAACGTTACGGAATACGTTGTTAATGGGAAACGGTTGTATCTTATAGGAGAGGGAAGGCTTGTCAATTTGGCGGCTGCCGATGGGCATCCAGTTGAAATAATGGATCTGTCTTTCGCCGTACAACTTTTGAGCGCCATGAAAATTGCCAAGGATCACAAAAAAATGGAAGCGAGAACGTATGCCGTTCCTACGGAAATAGATAACGAGATAGCAACGACGAAGCTAAAACTCTTAGGAATAGAGATAGATTCTTTAACGGAAGAGCAGAAAAAATATCTAAACAGTTGGTGATGCCATGGCTTTTCAAATTCAGTTCGTTCTTTGCCACAACCCTGGCTTAACCTGTTCTATTTCTTTAAGCATTTCTAAATAGGATAAATTTGCGCTTACGAACGATCTGAAAAGGTAGAAAGTGCCTGTGTTAAGCTGAATTGACATCTTTTCAGAAATGTTTGCACAAATTTCTTCGACATATTTTTGAGTGTTGAGTGATTCAAGGGTGGCGTCTATGAAATCATGGACAGCTGCCCTTGTTTTTTCTATGTCCACGTGAGGATCGTTCGTTGGCTCACCGTGAGACGGAACGTACCATTCGGCATCGATTTTCTCCAAAGTATTCAAAGAATCAAGAAATTTTTTCACATCTATGAGATAGGGATAAGAGTATTTTTCCAACACTTCCAAACCGAAGTAAGCGTCTCCGCAAAAAATGACATCTTCAGCTTTTATTGCCGTCATTCCAGAGGAGTGTCCTGGTAAGGAGATTAATTCAAACTGTGAAGGAAGGGAGATTTCGTCGAAAGAACGTGCGTTTGATGGTTTTGCTTTGTAAAAACTCAACCTCAACGCTTTGGGAGGATTTGCACCGTAAAGGTAAAATCCTTCAAGTTGCGGATTTCGTATAAACGGAACTTCTGATTCGCTTGCGTACACTTTTGCCCCTGCGTTTTCAAACGCACGGTTTCCTTGTATATGATCGGCGTGTGAATGCGTGTTCAAGATGATCTTTTGCCCCTCGCCAATTTCTAAAAGCAACTCTTTCGCGAATTTGGTGCTTGATCCGGTATCTATAACGTACGTTACGCCCCCCAAGTTGACTATTCCAACGTTCGTATTTCCGCGTTTCAACCGTACATCATCGTTGATTTTGTCCAACAGAATCGCCTCCCCTTTTCCCTTACAAAAAAGCCCTCTTGTGAGGGCTTTGGAGCGGCCAACGGGACTCGAACCCGCGACCC
>CAYYEU010000123.1:0-3344 GCA_964470975.1 uncultured Mesoaciditoga sp.
CAATCCCGTGGAGAACCAAATTTAGAAAAAAATGATATTATGATAGCGTAGAGTGTTTTCTGCAAAAATACCAAAAAGAAGGAGGAATTTTCATGCATAAATTAAAAGTGGTGTTGCTTTTCCTACTCATTTTTTCGTTTGGAAGCTTGTCATTTGCAAATTCAGCATCGCTTCCCGGAAATGATGAACGAGCAGTTGTGAAGGCCAACAATCAATTCGCTTTTGATCTTTACGGCAAACTGGACAGCAAAAGTGGAAATGTTTTCTTTTCTCCTTTCAGCATATTTGACGCTTTATCGATGACTTACGTGGGTGCAAAAGGTGAGACGAGAACACAGATGGAAAAAGCGCTTCACATAACACTTTCAAATGAAAATTTCAATTCCGCATTCTCAAAAATCATAAAAAAAACAAGCTCAAATGTCAACAGTGGCGAATACACACTCAACATGGCCAACGCTTTGTGGGCTCAAGAGGACTTTCATTTTTTGAAAAGTTTTCTCTTGATCATAAAAAAATACTACAACGGTGATGCTTTTAGAGTAAACTTTTCAAATTCGAATGTTGCGAACGAAATAAACAACTGGGCAGATAAGCAAACCAACGGTAAGATAAAAGAGATCGTTGGGCAAATCGATCCGTTAACCAGACTCATTCTCACCAACGCCATCTATTTCAAAGGGAAATGGACATCCGGATTCGGCACGTCAACCACCAAATCGTCCACATTTTACGTGAATCCCAAGCAAGAGATAAAAGCACATATGATGTATCAAGAGGCGAAGTTCAATTACATGGAAAACAAATCACTTCAAGCGATCGAAATGTCCTACGAAGGCGGAAATCTTTCCATGATAGTGCTTCTTCCAAAAGATAGGTATGGCATGGGTGAACTTGAAAAATCTTTGAACGCATCCAATTTTAGAAAATGGATATCAGAAATGGATGAGCAAAAAGTGAAAGTGTACTTTCCCAAATTCAAGATAGAAACCGATTATGAACTTAAACAACCGCTTGAATCCTTGGGAATGACAGACGCTTTCAACGATGCAGATTTTTCAGGCATGGACGGCGCAAAGGATCTACATATTTCCCAAGTCATCCACAAAGCGTATATAGACGTGAATGAGAAGGGAACAGAAGCCGCGGCGGTAACGGCCGTCGTGATGACGTTTACTTGCTCGCCTAATTCCAGACCTCCTGAAATCCCGATTTTTAGGGCCGATCACCCGTTCATCTTTTTCATAATCGATCGAACTGCCACCAGTTCAAATGGAGTCATAATGTTTATGGGGAAGATAACGAATCCCTCAAGTTAATTCTTTTGGGCAGAGGCACACTGCCTCGCAGAAGAGGTAAGTACCGAATCTTAAGTGATTCTCAATTTAAAATTGAGTGATTATAACGACAAAGGAGGGGAAAAACTTTGAAACTCATCACTTCGGATAAAGTTATATACGCTTTTAAGCCTAATATGGAACCTATTCAAAAGATATTACCTGGGGAAATTGTGGAAGTAGAAACGAATGACTGCTTTTCAAATCAAATAAAAAATGAAGAACAGCTTATTGATGAAATCGATTTTTCCAGGATAAATCCGGCAACCGGACCAATTTATGTTGAAGGGGCGGAAGCTGGAGACGTTTTGAAGATTGAGATCCTTAAAATAGCTCTCCCCAATCAAGGAGTTGTGGCTACAATACCAAATGAAGGGATTCTTGGAAGCGCAGTCAACCAGGCACAAACTCGCATAGTAAAGATAGAAAATAAAATCTGTCATTTCAAAAATATTTCCATCCCCGCAAAGCCAATGATAGGCGTTATAGGAGTTGCACCATCTCAAGAAGATGGAGAATGTCCCACTGGTACTCCCTGGAAGCATGGCGGGAATATGGATACAACGGATATATCAGAAGGCTCCATCCTTTATCTGCCTGTTAATCAAAAAGGCGCATTGCTTGCTTTGGGCGACTGTCATGCCGTCATGGGGGATGGAGAAGTTTGCGTTACTGGCTGTGAAATAAGTTCTAAAGTGACGCTCAAAACATCCGTTATAAAAAGTAATTTTTTAGAATGGCCTATGATTGAAACAAACATCTCCTTGGCAGTGATAACATCTGGAGACACCGTAGATGAAGCTGTAAAAGAGGCCACACGATGTGCTGTAGATTTACTTTCAAAAGGATTAAACTTAAGCTGGAACGATGCGTACATGCTTGCAAGTCTTGTGATGGATATCAAAGTGAGCCAGGTTGTTGATCCTAAAAAAACGATCAGAGCCTCTATACCGAAAGAGATTTTGGACCCAAAGAAAATTTTCTAAAGGGTAGTTGTTGCAAACATGCCTGTTATCAACTTCAAACTTTTTTAGATGATCTTCCACGCTAACTTTTCATCTTTGACAGTTACTTGCTTGACACCTTGAAAATCTTGTGAGTTGACAAACACAGGACACTGTTGTATACTTGTAAGTACAACCTTAGTGGAATTAAGGCGGTGTTTTTTTAAAAGTGATTATAAAAATTTTGAAAAATCCCAAAGAAGTGGGGTTGGAAGCCGCAAAAATACTGACAAGGCAGTTGATATTTAAGTCCAATTCAACGGTGGCCCTCCCGACTGGATCGACGCCTTTGAAAATGTACAAGGCATTTGTCAGGTTTAAAGAGCTCGGAATCGTTGAATTGAAAAATGTCCATTTTTTCAACCTGGATGAATACGTTGGCCTTGCAAAGGACAATCCCATATCTTACACTTACTACATGGACCTCAATTTCTTTTCGAAAATTGGGAAAGTAAATCACGATATCCCAGAAACGGACACAATTGATCCCGAAAAAGAAGCTCTTGATTATGAGAAAAGGATAAGGCAAAGTGGAGGATTCGATCTGTGTTTCTTGGGAATAGGTGTGGACGGTCATATCGGATTCAACGAGCCAGGAACTTCATTTTCATCCGTTACACACGTTGCAACTCTTCATCCGTCCACAATTGAAAGAAATTCAAAGCAAATTGGAAAAGACGTTCCCCAAAAGGCCATCACAGTGGGAATAAAAACGATAATGAATTCCCGTCACATCGTGTTGATGGCGACGGGAATTGAAAAAGCAAAAGTGGTGTTACAAGCTCTCTTGAGTGATGTAACCCCTGAATTGCCGGCATCTGTGCTTCAGCTTCATCCGAACGTTAGCGTTTTATTAGACGAAAAAGCTGCCAGCAAGATCAGCTCCAACGCCAATGGGTTCCATCTGCTAAATCCCTGATTTCAACTCCGAGCTTTTGAAGTGTGCCTCTTATTTTATCAGCTTGATCGTAGTCTTTACGAGTACGCGCTTCGTTCCTCAAAT
>CAYYEU010000124.1:0-3321 GCA_964470975.1 uncultured Mesoaciditoga sp.
CACCTATTTTTTTGAGAATCTCGTATGTTTGCCAAAACTCCTCTTCCGTTTCGCCTGGAAAACCAACTATCACATCGACTGAAAAAGCGAACAGCTCATCAACATCTCGAAGTGTTTTAACGCAATCAATTATGTCTTTCGATGTGTATCTTCTTCCCATTCTTTTCAAAACCGTGTCCGATCCGCTTTGAAGAGACATATGAGCATGATTGCAAAATCTTGGTTTTTCAAAGAGATCCGCCAACTTTTTCAAATTAACGGGATCTATTGAACCAAGTCTTAATCTAAAATCTCCATCTACCTTGAAAATTTCCCTTATCAAATCATGAAGATCATTTCCTTTATCGTTGTACAAAGCGATGTTTATCCCGGTGATCACTATCTCTTTCACGCCGCTTCTTACCATTTGGCGCACTTCTTCAACCACCATTTTCATGGGTTTTGAGCGTATTTTGGTGCCACGAAAATGAGGTATCGCACAATAGGTGCATCCCCAACTACAGCCGTTTTCCACGCTTAAGAAAGCACGCGTATGGTTTGGAATCCCCTTTATGGTGTAATTCAAATCGTCTTCAAGAAAATAAGATGGATTAAAGAATTCTCCATTTTTATCAAGAAAATCAAGTATCTTTAATTTCTCACCGTTTCCGATAACCAGATCAAAACCCTTAACATCTCTGTCGTGAACCGTACAACCCGTGAAAATTATTTTGGAAGTTGGATTTATCTTTTTAAAATGTCTTGCTATCTGAAGTGATTTCCTTGAAGCTTCTCCCGTTACGGCACAACTGTTCACGATTACAATGTCCGCATCTTCTGCAGCGGAACTTACATGACCCTTTTGTCTGAAAATTTCATCGATTTTGGCACTCTCGTATTGGTTGAATTTACATCCTAATGTGTGTATATGATATTTCAAACTAAGAGCGCCTCCAAAATAAGTGCACGAGTCACTATACCAGCCAAGTGTTCTTCTTCATCCACAACTGGTAAGAATCTGTGACTTTTTTTTATTATTAAAGTGGCAGCACTCAAGAGAGTGTCAGTAGTTTTCAACACTTCAACATTTTCTTTCATATATTGAGATATGGGTTTATCTTTTATCTCTTCCAAACGTTTCTTCGTGATGTTCGTATCTGGAATGAAAGAAGTGGAATGTAGCATTTCCATGTAACTGGGAATTATCGCATGCATAACATCACTTTCGGTCATCACGCCAACAACACGCATTTCATTATCCACCACAGGAAGTCCTGAGCGAAATTGATGAACACATGCATGGATGAACTCTTCAACGGTTTCATCAGAAAATACAGCCGTGACATCTCTTTCCATGAAGTCTCTAACTTTCATGACGACACACGCTCCATTTCTATGAGTTTCATCGCAGCGTTCATTCCCTCTACTCCTCCAATGTTTTTTTCTTCCGTTAATTCATCCGCAATCGCAGCGGCCATGGCGTATCTTGCACTTTCAAAGAGGTCTTTTCCGTCCAAAATCCCGTAAATCAGTCCCGCAATGTAGGCATCGCCGGTACCCATGAGGTTGATCCTTTTTATTTCGCCTTTCATTTTGAACAGATACACCCATTCAGGGGTTACGACCAGATCGTTTTTAACTTCGAAGGAGTAGATCACCATTTTCGCACCCATGGATATAATCTTTTTTGCAGATGATATGTAATCGTCAAGCGTGTCAAGCGTTTTCCCTAAAATTTCCTTTGAACCTCGTATGTCAGGTTTGACGATATCTGGACCCGCTTCTATAGCATGGTATAACGGTTCACCATGAGCATTTACGATCGTCATCACGCCAGCTTTTTTGGCCATTTTAACCATTTCACGGTACACTTCAAGCGAAATTCCTATGGGAATTGTGCCACCTATTTCACAAATTTTCACTCTTGAAAGTAGTGCTTCGTACTTCTTCATAAAAAGCTCAAAACTTCTCCGATCAATTCTCGGACCAGGTAAGTTCACCGTTGTTATCGTTTTCGACTTTCTATCTACCAGGGTCAAATTTTCTCTCGTTTCGTCTTTTACGTAGAGAAAACTGGTGAATATCCTGTTGTCAAAGTCCCTCTTCATTCTTACTTGAAACATTCTTCCAGTCAGTCCGCCGAGTATGCCAAGAGCTGTAGACTCCACTCCCAATTGATCTAAGTACAATGAAACATTTACTCCCTTTCCCCCGGGGGAAATATGAGTTTTTCCGCTTTCAAATATACGATGAATTGTGCCTATTTCAAAGTCATCGATTTCTATCAATCTATCAAGTGCAGGGTTAAGGGTAACGGTTAAAACGTCCATTCTCTACTCCTCCTCGCTGAAACTCAAGATCATCTCCTTTTTACTCCCGGAGAATTGAGTTTTTCCATTTCGGAGCACTATTATCCGATCGGCTATGGCAAGAAAATTAGGCAACCTTCTAGTGGCAAGTATCAAAGTGTACTTTTCCTTTAATGATAACACAACATTTTGGACTTTCAAAGCGGCATCATCATCAAGATGATCTACAATGCAATCGAGGGCCACGATTTCAGGTTCTCTCAGCAATGCCATAAAAAGGAGGAATAACACCCTGATATTTCCATGAAGATCTCCTACACGTGTATGAAGACCTTTCTTCAGAAGGTCCAAGATCCCCAATTTTTTGAGGAGCTCTATCATGAAATCGTAATAAAGATCAACATTGTTACCCTTAACAAGTTTAATTATTTGATCAACGGTTAAAGAAGAAAGACTTTCAATGAAAGAAGTATCAACATAAGAAATTTTCTTTCTTAACTCTTTTCGATCCCAATTGGCTATGTTTTTCCCTTTAAAGAAAATACTCCCTTTGCTGTTTATAGATTCGAAAAGCTCTTCGTTCAAATGGACGGCACTTCTCAAAATGGCGGATTTTCCAGAATCTCTTGGGCCATATATCAAAATCACGTTTCCCTTTTCCACACTTAAAGAAAAATCATCGACGAACTTCCTTTTTTCCGTCCATAAAGAAAAATTCTTGAATTCAAGCAGTGGGTTTTCCATGACAATTCACTTCTTCGGTTCTCTCTGTGTTCCATATCCCTCCAAAGAACGGCGAACAAATTCAACATTTGCCTCTTTTTTGTTCATCCTCATCATCTTCAACAGTTCAAATTGAGACACAACTCGTGGGTTGTCTAAAACTTTCTTGAACTTGCCCATCGAAACACCTTCCCTTCCCTGTTGAATTCCATTTTAAAGTATACAGAGAAGGTTTTTCTTTAGTTTATCCTGTCTTTGAAGAGTTCATTAAGATTCAATGATAGTACCCTTTCCAAACTTTTTTAATTTC
>CAYYEU010000125.1:0-3275 GCA_964470975.1 uncultured Mesoaciditoga sp.
ATGATGTAAGGTATCATGCCAAATAGATACTGAGTGTTTGTGGCAAGGTGAAGTACCCCTTGACTTTGAAGTTGATCGTTGAAGGCAGAGGCCGCTCCAAATAAAATCGCGGCCCACATGGCACCCGTTGGGCTCCAATTCCCTATAATCATGGCCGCCAGTGCTATAAAACCACGACCATTCGACATATTTTCGGTGAACTGGCCTAACTCACCTATGCTTAAGAAAGCACCGCCAAACGCTGCAAAAACTCCACTCATGAGAACTCCAAAATATCGAATGTTGTAAACGTTAACTCCCAACGTATCCGCAGCTTCTGGGTTGTTGCCAACAGAGCGCATTCTCAATCCAAGTTTTGTTTTGTATATCAAGTACCAACTGAAAATAACGGACGCAAAAGCTATGTAAACTAATGGTGAAAGGGATCCGAATATCTTTCCAAAGAAAGGCGCTTTCTCAAAGGATCCAAGATTTACTAACGGAATGGATCTGACCAAATCGGTAGAACCAGGTTTCCCAAAGAGCTCTACAAGTGAAAATCCCGTTATACCTTGGGCAAGCAAAATGATCGCTGTCCCACTTATAATCTGATCACCAGAGTACCTTATGGATGCCCAGGCATGAAGTGCAGCCATGGCCACGCCAAGCAGAAGAGCAACTGCAAGTCCATACCATGGATTACCGGTAAAGTAGCTGCCAACGACTCCTCCAAATGCTCCCATGAGCATTATTCCCTCAAGAGCTATGTTGACGACACCTGTTGTTTCGCTGTAAACACCTCCAAGTGCCGCAAATATCAAAGGTGTTGACTGATTAAGCGTGGATTTGTAAAAAACAGGATTGATAAAGACGTTTATGATCGCTTGTATCCACGCGTTCATGCTTCCTCAGCTCCTTTTTTCCAGAACATGAAGCTCTTCACAAGCCTGTTGGCCGCTACAAGAAAGATTATTATGCCCTGGATTATTATGACGATGTTTTTTGAAACTCCGGCAATCTGCATTTGATTTGAACCAGCTCTTATTGACGATATCAAAAAGGCCGCAAATGCAATTCCAATGGGATCGTTTTGTCCTATCAAAGCGATCGTTATACCGTCAAAACCCATACCGCCTCCGAGAGAGCCGAGGTATCTGTAATACACTCCCATTACCTGCATGGTTCCTGCTAACCCGGCAAGGGCTCCACTTATAGCCATGGCCAAAACAGTGTTCTTTGCTATGCTTATTCCACCGTACTCAGCAGCGTATGGATTAAAACCAACTGCCTTCACCTCATAACCGGTCTTAGTTTTTTCTATTATCACGTAAACAACCGCCACTGCAGCAAGAGCTACGAATATGCCAGCACTCAGCCAGGTGGCACCTGTTGTGAGCAAATTTGGAAACCGCGCCGAATATGCTATCTCTGGAGATTTTGGAACACCTCCTGGAGCTTGAAAGGGGCCGTTAACCACAAAGTTGGCAATAAAAACGGCTATGTAGTTAAGCATTATCGTGGTGATAACTTCATGTGCTCCTCTGGCAACTTTTAGCCAGCCGGCAATCGCTGCCCATAAAGCTCCTCCGATCATTCCAACTACGAGTGTAAGAGGAATTGAAAGGTAAAATGGAAACGTTGACATATGTGCTCCCACATAAGTGGCCAACAGGGCTCCTATTATCAGCTGTCCATTGGCTCCTATGTTGAATAATCCCGCTCTGAATCCAAATCCAACGGAAAGGCCTGTGAGTATCAATGGTGTCGCTTTCATTATGTTGTTAATTAAAGCACCCTCAGTTCCAAATGCTCCGTAGATCAATGCTCCATAAGCAACAAACGGGTTTTTGCCGATCAAAAGCATCACAATTGCTGCTATGATCAACGAGACAACGACTGCTATTACAGGAACTATTATTTTGTCATTCATGTAGAATCTTTTCAGCTTACCTGCCATCATCAAGCCTCCTGAGTGCGAAGATCCTCTAATCTATGGCCTGCCATCATTAAGCCAACTTCTTCCGTTGAGGTTTCATCGGGAGTAACTTCACCCATGATTTGGCCTTCGTACATAACCAATATGCGATCACTTAGAGAAAATATTTCCTCAAGCTCCATAGATATCAACAAAACTCCAACTCCTTTGTCTCTCATCGAAATTATGGTCTTGTGTATAAATTCTATAGCGCCTATGTCCAACCCACGGGTTGGCTGGGCAATGGCCATGAAGTCCGGATTGAACGAAAATTCACGTGCTATTATCACTTTTTGCTGATTCCCACCGCTGAGATTTGCACCGAGAAGGTTTATCAAGGGAGGTCTTACGTCAAAACGTTTCACAAGTTCTTCGGAAAACTTCTTGATTTCTGAGGTTTTAAGAAAGCTCCCATCACAAAATTTGGGATTGTCATGCTTTCCTAAAATAAAATTATAATACAATGGAAAAGAGGTTACCAAGCCATGCTTCAGTCTATCCTCTGGAATATGACCCATTCCCATTTCACGACGCTTTTTAGGAGAGGTACTCGTTATATCCACGCCTTTGAAGATCACGCGGCCTTCTTCAACTTTTCTTAAGCCGGTAATTGCTTCCACCAATTCGGTTTGTCCGTTACCAGCAACTCCAGCGATTCCAACGATTTCGCCACGTTTTACAGATAAATTCACTCCCTTTACGGTTTCTATTCCTCTATTCTCCTTGACGTGAAGATTTTCAATTTTGAATATCTCATTACCAATTTTAGCTTTATCTTTTTTAACCCTTAAAAGAACGTCACGCCCAACCATCATGTGAGCCAATTCTTTTGGATTCGTTTCGCTGGTCTTCACCACACCAGTGACTTTTCCAAGACGCATAACCGTTACCGAATCAGTTACAGCCATAACTTCATGAAGTTTATGCGTTATCAATATAATCGTCTTTCCTTGAGACTTCAAAGTTCTGAGGACTTTAAACAATTCATCTGTTTCTTGAGGAGTCAGCACAGCCGTTGGCTCATCGAGGACAAGTATTTCAGCACCTCGATACAAAACTTTTATGATCTCGACACGCTGTTGGGATCCAACCGGAAGATCCTCTATGATCGCATCGGGATCAACGTACAATCCAAATTTTTTAGACAGTTCTTTTATTTCTTCTCTGGCCTTGTCTATCGCAAAAAACGGACCTCTTGAAGGTTCCATTCCCAAAACAACATTTTCGACGACACTCAATCTATCAACGAGCATGAAGTGCTGGTGCACCATTCCTATCTTTGCAGCTATCGCGTCATTTGGATTTTTTATCTTAGTTTCAA
>CAYYEU010000126.1:0-3258 GCA_964470975.1 uncultured Mesoaciditoga sp.
CAGTTGGAAGCCATGCCTTTCGTTGGATTGTATCAAAACATGATCACTTCGATTTACCCAAATGGCGATGTGCTTGTAAATACCACTTTTAATTTTACTTCTTATGCCGATCTGATGAAACTTCAAGTGATGATCACTCATCCGCTAAGCAATCTTGAAAATGCAAATGATGCAGTTCACATGCTCCCAGTTTTCAGAAGACTTGTTTGGGCGGATCAACAAGGAATCAGTCCTCTTGAATATTGGCTTCAAAGAAATGCTGTTATGTATGTTAACAACAGGCCTTATGCGGTATTCCCATTCAATAACAACATGAAACCTCCTTACTGGGGAGCGACGTACATATTTGCATCAGAAGAAAATTGGAGAAGCAATTTCTCGCAGAATCTTGGCCTTGGGGTTGCGGAAATACTCCCGCACACCGCTCCGCTTTACGATGATTACTCGAAGTGGATGAAAGGGAATACGTGGGTGTATGAAAGCCAAGAATTCAGGGATGGACAATTCGAATGGACAGCAGGTGAATTTTACGCCAATCCAATAACAAAAAGTATTCTTAATCCTTGCAACACCCCTCAATTAGTGGCGAAACTGGCAATACACTACATTCCAGGAGATCAAGTCAATTTTGTGAGACTTTACTCTGTATACAACATGAAAAGCATAACGAGAGCAATTCAGTATCTTGTTCAGAGAACAAAGGAATTCAGATCTGTCAAAATATCCAAGTAATCATCTTGAAAAACCAAAATGTGGAAGCCATATGACTTCCACATTTTTCTTAGGAGGAAATAATATGAAAAAATCCATCATTTTATTTTTGCTTTTAATGATAGCAGGGTGGGTCCTTGGAAGTGAGATTCCATTGGCTTTATCACACCTTGAAACTTTAAAGTGGAATTTTGAGTTAAATTCAAGAAAGGTTGCCGCCTGGTGGGTCTATTCAAAACCAAACCTCTCTAACTCAAATGAGTATGTAAACACCACCGCACAAAACGAAGGAGCAGTATGTGTAGATGATGCTTCAAGGGCTGTTATTTTATACCTCCAACTATATGAAGAAACAAAGAATACAGCTTATTTGGAAAGTGCCAAAGGCGGCTTGGAATTTTTGATGGCAATGGAAGGAAATGATGGTGAATTCTACAATTTCGTATACAAAAACGGTGAAGTGAACAAATATGGCATTACAAGCAAAAAATCGGTATCCTGGTGGACAGTTAGAGGATTTTGGGCTTTGGCAATGGGAGCACAGGTGTTCAGAAGAGTCGATATTAAGTATTCTACGGAATTACTTAGCCATGCTTTTATGGCTTACAAATCGATCAAGCCCACATTACAAAATGGTCTTGTATTGGGCTACTCTGATATGAGTTCCATCTTTCTCATTGGCCTTTCGGAGTTCTACGCTGCCAGTCCAAGCTCAGACGTTGCGCTAATCGCAAATGAAGTCGCAAAGGGAATACTGAAGACTCAATCTAAAAATGGTTTTATGGATGGATCGTTTTTCACATCAAAGCAAATGTATTATTGGAATGGTTGGGGAGCTCGCCAAATTCAAGCACTTGCTCTCGCAGGAAGAATTTTCAGAAATTCAAAATGGATAAAGGCTGCCGAATACGCAGCTCTTCATTTTTATCCCAAACTCATATTTTCTCTTGGACCAATCTACTCCATGAATGGATCGATCACATCTTATCCTCAAATATCTTACGCAAATGAAGTTATAGTGAGTGGGCTAACGGAGCTCTACATTTCTACGAAAAAAGAAATTTACGCTGATATGGCCTATATAGCGGCATCTTGGTACTTTCATAACAATCACCTTGGAGATATCATGTACACCAAAGACGGCAAAGGATATGATGGTTTAGAGGAGTTCTTCAGGAACATAGATTCTGGGGCGGAATCAACGATCTGTGCCGATATCAGTCTCTCTGATTTAATGAGGCTGCCAAATAGCCTTTTGCCTTTTCTTCAAGGAATGAAAATATCCCAAAATGGCATTGTGATTTTCAACGTCTCTAAAATGTATTCAGGGTTTGGAGGGGTAAAAACTGTTAAAAATAATTCAGTAGGTAATGGTAATTATGCCATTCTTTCGCCTTATTCGACACTCTCTGAAAAATTTTCTGTAGATGAAACAGGAACTTATGATATTTACACTTCTTGTTCAAACATTAGCGATGGTGGAGAAATTAACATATACCTCGATGGCAAACAATACCAGTTCAATCCTCAGATAAATCAAAAGTTTGAATTTGCGAAAGCGTCGTCTAACATTCGTATTTTAAAAGGGGAGCATAACGTTGTAATTGAGTACATCAACCGATCAAATTCGAAGAGAATAGACGTGTCTCAAATAATTTTAGTGCCACATGTGATCAGTCAAACGATATCTTCAGATGGTAAACATTGTTTAACAAGTGTGATCAACAAATCCAACCATGTCCTGAAAGTTGAGAATTTTATAGAAGGAGCACCAACTGCAGTAAGGCTATACAACAGCAATGGATCCATTCTAAACTCAAATATCATTCCTGAAGGAGGATTTGCTTTTATAGAATGGTCTTCTAAAGGGATAAAACCTAAACGTACATCAGACGGCGTAAAATTTAAAAAAACAACCGTAGCCGCAACTCTTGGTGATTTTGTGATGATCGATCTCTCCAAGTTTTTTAACAATGCAGGTGTTGCCTCTATTCACTCGAATGTTCCAGCAAATTTTGATAATCCATCCGGTAACGCTGGTGCTGCATACCCCCTTGAATTTCTAAAGAAACAGATAATCAATGGTCTGCTCACAGCTATTGTCGATAACAGGCAAGTTCCGTTTTATATGGGAGATCTATCATCCAACATAAAAGATAACATGACTTTACAAGGTCAAAACATCGCTTTAAAAGGCGCACAGTGTAAAGAACTTTTTATTCTTGGCTCGTCAGATCACGGAAATTACACTAAAATATTGAAACTTTTCTATTCTGATGGAACATCTGAGAAAGCGTTGGTAGGATTTGCGGATTGGTTCCTTAAACCATTGTCCGGTGAGTGGATAGCCTTTACGGCCCCATACGGTCTTAACTCGCAATTGCAAAAGATCAATGGAAATCCAAAGCTTTATGTTCAGCAAATAAAGCTCAACAGCTCAAAGAAATTGATCGGCATCAAATTTCCTACTCAGATCACGATGCACATTTTTGCAATTAGTTTTCTTCGTTGATCCCTTTTGTAATTTACACGTGAGGTACTCATTCA
>CAYYEU010000127.1:0-3215 GCA_964470975.1 uncultured Mesoaciditoga sp.
ATATAATCTGTGTCGTAAAAACATTTTTGGAGGCGATTTTTTTTGAACGGGAGAAGCAAAGGGTTAAGTCAATTCAAATTATCAATGTTAGCAATATTGGTAGGAATAGTTGCCGGATTTGGTGCCGTGTTTTTTCGTGTACTCATAGCTTTTTTTCACAACGCTATGTTCTTCGGTAAAATTTCTTTCTTTTACGATGCCAATCTACACATAGCAGCCAGCCCTTGGGGGAAATACATCGTGCTTGTACCAGTTGCAGGTGCATTGGGTGTGGCATTCTTGGTTAAAAATTTTGCTCCAGAGGCCAAAGGCCACGGTGTTCCAGAAGTGATGGATGCCATTTATTACGACAAAGGGAAAATTCGGCCCGTCGTTGCAGCCATAAAATCCCTTGCTTCCGCACTTTCAATAGGAAGTGGTGGGTCAATCGGACGTGAAGGCCCTATAGTTCAAATAGGCTCAACCTTTGGTTCCATGCTTGGACAATTCGTACAAATGCCAGTGTGGCAAAGGGTTACGTTGATTGGTGCAGGCGCAGGTGCGGGAATAGCAGCAACTTTCAATACCCCCATAGGGGGATTGTTATTCGCAATAGAGTTGATGGTTCCTGAATTGAGTGTGAGAACGTTCATTCCAATTGCCATTTCAACTTCAACCGCTACGTTTATAGGGCGTATTTTCTTTGGAAACAATCCCTCTTTTGTGATACCTTCGTTCGCTATCCCAAAAGATCAGCTGGCTAATCCTTATATCTTGATAACTTACATAGGGTTGGGCTTAATAGTGGGAGGAGCATCGGCTCTGTTTGTGAAGTCAATATATGGATTTGAAGATTTTTTCGATAAAATGAGGGGTAATTACTACACTCGTCATGTGATCGGTATGTTCATTCAAGGTGTGTTGATGTACTTTCTTTTCGTGAATTTTGGGCATTACTACGTTGCAGGTGTTGGATATAGCACGATTCAAGACATCTTGATGGGAACACTTCTAAATCCATATTTCTTACTTTTAATAACTTTTCTTAAACTTTTAGCCACATCGCTGACATTGGGTTCTGGGGCTTCCGGAGGAATCTTTTCTCCTTCCCTTTTTATGGGAGCAACGTTAGGCGCAATGTACGGATCATTTCTGAACATGATTTTCCCCTCCATCCACGCGAATCCGGCAGCCTTTGGAGTAGTTGGAATGGCAGGAATGATTGGTGGAACAACTGGAGCAGCGATCACTTCCATAGTAATGGTTTTTGAAATGACACGAAATTACAACGTTATTCTTCCAATGATAATAACCGTTGCCATTGCCGATGGAGTTAGAAGAATCTTCTCGCCAGATAGCATATACACGAGAAAACTTACAAGGCGAGGACACATGGTACCTGAAGTCTTCCATATGAATATCCTCCTCATAAAAAAGGTAAAGAGTATTATGGAAAAACGTGTGGTTGCGGTTCAAAAATCTATGACGATCGAAGATGTGTTGAAGACGCATGCCAACTCTGCTGTTTTGAGTTTTGCTGTAACCGATGGGAACACCGTAATTGGTGTTGTTACCATGAAATACCTTCTTAGGCAAGCCGATAAGACGTTGAAGATAGAAAGTGTTATGAGTAAAGAATATGTAATTGCGAAAGAAAATGATATGCTTTTCAATGTAATAGGAAGAATGAGGGAAAAGAGATGTCCAACCGCACTTGTAACGTTGAATGGAAAATGCGCATCAATTTCCGATGTTATAGGGGTAATCACAAAGGAAGAGATCGCGGAAGCTGCCGCGGAGCAAGTGGAATTGTTCACAGAATAATTGAGGGTGAATCGTTTTGTCGAAATCGAAATTTACACTTATTTTTTTAACATTTTTGTTCTTGGTCAATATTTTTGTTCTTGCCTCTCCATGGGCGGTTGTGCTTTCTGGTGGAGGGGCAAGAGGTGCATATGAAGTGGGAGCTCTTAAAGCGATTACAGAATTGAATTTAGATGTGAAAGGAGTTTACGGCACATCTGTTGGTGCGCTTAACGGTGCTTTTTTTGTTCAAGGATCGATCGATGAAATGTACAAGATCTGGGAAAAATTGTCGTTCTCCAACGTCGTTAAATTACCGCCCGATCTTTCCACAGATACGCTTGACTTTTTCAACCTCACGAAATATTTTATCAATGAAAAGGGATTTAACGTTGAACCACTACAAAAACTGATAGCAACTTATTTAAGCGAAGAAAAGGTTAGAAAATCCGGTGTTGATTTCGGATTGGTAACCGTCGATCTTTCGAATTTCTCGCCAGTAGAAATTTACCTCTCAGAAATACCAAAAGGAGCTCTCATCGATTATCTCATGGCAAGCTCGAACTACCCTCTTTTCCAAAGATGGACAATTGAAGGCAACACGTACATAGACGGTGGGTTTTACAACAACGCGCCGGTTTCCATGGCTTTAAAAAAGGGATTCAAACGCATCTTGTTGATAAACGTGTCCGACATCTCAATATTCTTGCCGAAAATTCCCAAAGATGTGATTTTGAAGACCATAACTCCATCAGGTCAGCTTGGAGATGCCATGGATTTTGATCCCAAAAAAGAAGAGATTTGGGAAAAGATGGGATATCTTGATACGATGAAGAGTTTTGGAAAATTCGTTGGTCATGATTACTACATATATCCTTCCAATGAGAACGTTCTTATAGAGGACATGCTGAATTCGAATAAGAATGAAATTTTGAAATTGGCAAAAACATTGAATGTGAACGTTAACGGATGTTCGGTTGATTTTGCAGTGTATGAAAAAATATTGCCTAAGATACTGGAAATTGTGCCATCTACGTCTTTTGATGAACTGAACGTTTCAATGTTGGAAATTGCCGCAAAGTATTTTGGAATCGATCGTATCAAAGCTTACACCCAATCAACACTTTGTGATGCCATATCACATGCGAAAGCTCCATCCAAAGGCATGTGGAATATTTTTGGAGATGGACAAGAGGAAATCGCGAAGTTCGTTTTGGAAATATGTAAGTCGGAGTTGATTGAAAATTGAATTTTTTTGGAATGCCGTCCGATAATATGATAGAATCACACAGAGCGTAAGGGCAATTCATGAATTGTCCCGAAGTGATACCATAGGAAAGAGTTTGTGTTATTTCAGTGGTTCAACATATAGTTTTGAAAACAAAAAAATGGAGGTGAAGTTTATGAAAAGAAGGAAAGAAGGTTTTACGTTA
>CAYYEU010000128.1:0-3172 GCA_964470975.1 uncultured Mesoaciditoga sp.
TTCCAGCCCCATGGGCCGCCGTACCACATCATTTACCTCACCTCTGTTCTTTTCTATTGTTCATGTTCTTCAAGCAGCTCTGAAATCTTGTTCACTTCATCTATCTTCGCATTCAGAGCTTCGATGGCTTTTTTAACGTCTATTTTTTTATCTTTTGCAAAAGCCTCAACAGTCTCCATCTTGGAACAACATGCGTTAAACCCTAATTTAAAAAGTTCAGGTTCCAAAGAGGAATTCATGTTCATGATCTCTTTAAGTGTCATTTTCTCGTTAACGTGATCGAGTTTCATAACAGTCCACCTCCCTTTCAATCGATAGGACGCTTTTTAAGTCTCAAAGAATTCGTAACGACATTCACTGAACTTGACGCCATTGCTATTTCGGCTATGACAGGATGTAAGAGCCCAATGCCGGCAAGAGGTATCGCGACAACGTTGTAGAAAAAAGCCCAGAACAAGTTCTGACGTATTTTCTGGAAGGTTGCTTTGGAAAGTTTAATGGCTTTCACAACTCCCAAAAGTTCGCCTTTAACCAAAGTTATATCACTGGCTTCTTTGGCTATATCTGTGCCAGTTCCTATGGCTATCCCAACGTTGGCTTGTTTCAAAGATGGAGCGTCATTTATTCCATCACCAACCATGGCAACGGTCTTCGATTGTGATTGAAGTTTCTTTATCTCCTCTATCTTGTCAGAAGGTAACAAATTGTATCTCACGTTGTCGATCCCCATCTGCTCTGCAACGGATTTAGCCGTGAATTCGTTATCTCCGGTAAGCATGACGGTTTCTATTCCCATTTCTTTGAGCTCTTTTATGGCTTCACGTGCACCCTTTTTGATGGTATCGGCAAGGGCTATCATTCCAAGGTACTTTCCACTTTCTTCAAAACCCATTATGACTGTTTTCCCTTCTGCACCGTATTTCTGAACGTTTGAAGAGATCTCGACGCCATTTGAAGATGCAAGACGTGGACTTCCAACGAAGATCTTTTTGCCATTCACATTTCCTTCTATTCCAAGTCCTGGACGAACAAGCAAATTATCCACTTTTTCGAATTTCACTCCCTTGGATTGAGCGTATTCGACGATCGCCTTACCAAGCGGATGCTCGGAATAACTTTCTATGGAGCCGATCAGCTTGAGAAAATCACTTTCTTCCATTTCCGAATTGACATCTGTAACATGAGGGATTCCGCTGGTTATCGTGCCGGTTTTGTCGAAGACCACCGTGTCAACGTCTTTTGCGGTCTGCAAAGCTTCACCAGATCTGATCAGTATCCCCTCAGACGCTCCTTTTCCAGAACCAACCATTAAAGCGGTTGGGGTGGCCAATCCAAGTGCACAAGGGCAAGCTATGACAAGAGTGGCAACTGCTGCAAATATCGCTGCAGAAAGGGCATCAAGATTGGGATCAACCCATGGAAGGAAAGCCGAAGCCCAAACCATTATTCCATGACCTGCGGAAGGGTTGAGGAGCCAAAAAAGGAAAACTGCCGCTGCGGTGAGAAGCACGACTGGTACGAATATGCCAACGATTTTATCTGCGAAGGCTTGTATAGGAACTTTCGTGCCTTGTGCCTCATCAACGAGTTTGATCACCTGAGAGAGAAAAGTATCTTCTCCAACACGTGTGACTCTTACTTCGATCGTACCAAGTTGGTTAACAGTGGAACCGATCACTTCGTCTTCAACTGTGCGCCTTACGGGCATAGATTCACCTGTTGCCATTGATTCGTCAACTGTGGTATCTCCGTCCAGTATCACACCGTCTGTTGGAATCTGCTCTGAGGGTTTCACGATCATGATATCGCCAACTGCGAGAGAGTCCGTCGGTATCTCAATCTCTTTTCCCTCATCGTCAAGAATACGTGCATTTTTTGCACTCATTTGAAGGAGCTTTTTAATGGCTTCGGACGCTTTACCCTTTGCCGCGGTTTCAAGATATTTCCCTATCAGGAAAAAGCCCATTATCATCGCGCCCACAGCCGAGTAATCGGCTATTCTCATACCAGCAAGTGATAAGATTCCCGTTGCAAAAGACGCCGTAACTCCAAGCAAAATCAACACGTCCATGTTCGTGCCCCAATGGGCTATCGCCACCAACCCACTTCTTATGGGGGCGTAGCCTATTATGAAGATCACCGGAAATGATACGATCACGCTGATCCAATCGAAATAAGGTATTTTTACCCCTATCATATCAACGATCATCATGATGGCAAGAGGTCCCGTAATTGCCCATGCCCAAATCATTTTCAGCTTCGCCGTTCTCACTCTTTGAGCAAAATCATCTGTACGAGAGGTTTGCTTTTCACGCGATATCACAAGCTCGTAACCAGCGTTCGAAACGGCCTTCGCCATTTCACGCTCGGAAACGACATGAGGATCTATCACAACGGTTGCCATCTCTGTGGCGATGTTGACAGAGGCACTTTCAACGCCTGCGACTTTCTTCAACGTTTTCTCCACAGTTACCGCGCATGATGCGCAAGTCATGCCGTTGACTTTGTAAGTTTTCTTGGTATCGGCGCTTTCTTCTTCAACTTTGATAAGTGAAGCGTCATAACCCGTGTTTTTAACGATGGTTATCAGCTGATCAGGATCTATCTTCTCTCCTTCAATTACAGCCCGCTCAACTGCGAAATTCACGACCGCTTTGGCGCCTTCGGTTTTCTTGTTCAACGCTTTTTCGATTGTCAGAGCACAAGAAGCGCAGGTCATTCCTTTCAAATCCAAAACAACTTTTTTCATATCAAGCCCTCTTCTCTGTCAGATTTACTCCGGCGCCATAGCGATTCTCTTCAACACATTACTTACTTCTTTCAAAGAAGTCTGAACCACGGGATTGTCTGTTTCTATGCTGGACAGAGGATCGGGATAAATCACGCTGTATTCTCCATTTTCTTCCTCAAAAATACCGATCTTGCAAGGAAGATATATTCCAAATGTTCTTTTAGATGCGAGTATTTTCTCTGCATTTGATGGATTACACATGTCGACTACGTAAGCGTTTCCTTCTAATTTCATACCCTTTGAAGTGAGTATTTTCTTGAAATCATACTCGGCAAGAATCGAAAATCCTTCTTTTAAAATGGTTTCCTTTAAAAGAGTTTTCAAATTTTCAAAATCCCTTCCACTTACATTTCTCTTTACCGTTTTCATTACCAACACCTC
>CAYYEU010000129.1:0-3153 GCA_964470975.1 uncultured Mesoaciditoga sp.
TTCAGTGAATTTTGTAGATCGTCAAAATAACTTTCCTGAATTCATGATGCCATTGGGATCCATAGCATCTTTCAAAGATTTCATGATGCCATATTGATCGGATTTTGTCTTCTTCAGCAATTCCTTTTTTAAGAATCCTATTCCATGCTCTCCACTGACGGCACCACCAAATTCGGCAGATTTCATGGCTATCTTTGAGAGTATCTCTTCTGAAAGATCTTTCCACTCGTTTAGATTCATTTTTTCTGGCTTCATGGGAGCTGGATGAAGATTGCCGTCTGCTGCATGACCTGCAACCGGAATTTGCACTTTGTACTCTTTGGATATCTTTGAAATGTAATCCATGATTTTAGGTATTTCAGAAGTTGGCAACACCACGTCCCCTGTGGGAGTATGAGGCTCGAACGCTTTTATCCCTTCAAGCCAATTTCTTCTCATTCTCCATATCTTTTCCGAGTTCGTTCTGTTGTCGGCGATGAACACGTCCATTGCACCACCATCGATAAGAGCTTTTCCAGCCTTTTCGTAAATACTTTCAAGCTCACTTTTATCTTGACCTTCATATTGAATTATGAGATAAGCTCCGGCTTTCTTTTGAAAAGGAAGTGTGATGTTGTTGTATTTTGAGCCTAAGATCACCGATGTGTCGTCTACAAACTCCACCGCGCTAGGCAACGTTTTGCTTTCGGTTATCAAAGGACCAACATTTGAAATGGCCGTGGACACATCTCTAAAGGGTGCGAGTAGATCCACAGCTTTGCCTGGCAAAGGAATGAGATTGAGAAATATTTTTGTGAAGATCCCAAGTGTTCCTTCCGAGCCAACCAACAATTGAGTGATGTCGTAGCCACTCGAGTCCTTTCGGCGCTTTCCTCCAAATTGTACGATTTCGCCGTTTGGCAAAACAGCTTCAATTCCAAGTACATGATGAGCTGTGTTTCCGTACTTTATAACCTTACTACCTCCAGCATTCGTGGCGACATTCCCACCAATAAAACTCGTTTCAACGCTCATAGGATACCCTGCGTAATACAGTCCGTTTTCCGCGACTTTCCGGCAAAGATCGTTTGTCACAACTCCCGGCTCGACAACCGCCACGAGGTTTGTCTTGTCTATTTCCAATATGTTGTTCATCTTTTCCATGGAAATGACGATCCCACCGTAGATTGGAACCGCCGCACCGGCTAATCCGCTACCCGCCCCACGCGGAGTTATGGGTATCTTTTCTCGATTTGCAATTCTCACGATTTTTGAAATTTGCTTCGCGCTTTTCGGCTTTACCACGACATCTGGCATGTGTGAGTAGTATTCTCCTCCACTTTCGTCTCGTGAATAATTGTCCAGAGTCTCTTTATCTTCATAGACAACCGCGTTTTCTCCTACAATCTTTCTGAACTCTCTGACCATCGCAGCTGTTACTTTTCCGAATTCACTCATCTCTCTCACCTTTGTGAAGTTTCTTCAACAGTACCGGTAATATCTCTAAAGCGTCCCCTACGACGCCGAAATCTGCCACCCTGAATATAGGGGCGTCAGGATCCTTATTCACGGCCACAACGATTTCCGAAGAGGACATTCCCGCAATGTGTTGAACGGCACCGGAGATGCCAAAGGCCATGTAAAAGTGAGGACTAACGGTTTTCCCTGAAAGACCTATTTGATGAGAGTAAGGAATCCATCCCATGTCAACGGTTGGGCGAGACGCGCCAACTGCCCCATCAAGCACTTTGGCAAGATCGTAGAGCATCTCGAAATTTTTTCCATCCTTCATTCCTTTTCCGCCAGAGATGATCACGTCTGCTTCTTGGATTGGAGAATCCGAGCTCTCGTCCTTTTCAAATGAAAGCCATTTATAGCGTGATTCGTAAAATTCCTTTGGATATTCTTTCAAGATCAATTTCCCATCTTTCGACTCATCGATCTTCAACGGCTTTTTGGATTTTGGCCTTACGGTTGCCATTTGGGGTCTGGAATTCGGTGTTTTTATCGTGGCCATGACGTTTCCACCGATCGCGGGTCTCGTTTGAAGCAAAATGCGTTCCTTTAGATCCACATCGAGTTCTGTGCAGTCCGCCGTCAAGCCCGTTCCAAGTTTTGCCGCCAATATTGGCATGATCGTTCTTCCATAAGTCGTGGCTGAAGCTATCAGAATTTCGGGTTTGTACTCTCTCACGAGAGATTCGTATATTCTGGCATGAACGTCTGGTAAAAAATGCTCTAATTTGGGATCGTCAACTGCGTAAACTTTATCCGCTCCAAAATGGAAAAGACTTCGAACCTTTTCCTTTATATTGCTTCCAAGCGCCACGCTGCAAAGTTCCACTCCGAGCTTTTCTGCAAGCTTTTCCCCCCACGCTAAAAGCTCGTATGACACGGAATTTATCTCGCCGTTTCTGACTTCTCCCAAAGTCCAAACACCTTTGTATTCTTTGGTAGACATCATAAAACTCCCTTTGATCTCATGAACTTTACAATTTCATCTGCGGCTAACTCGGCGTTTTTTGACTTGATCACTTTACCGGTTCTTGACAATTTGGGATAAAAAACTTTTACAACTCTCGTTGGAGAACCTGGGAGGCCTATTTTGTCCAATGGGGCGTCTATGTTGGATACGCCTAAGACTGGAATTTGCGTGTTCTTCGCTTCGATTTTTCCCGAAAGATTTGGAATTCGAGGCTCGTTTATCTCTTTGATAACACTTATAAGAGCCGGTATTGAAACTTCAACCACTTCTTTACCGCCTTCAATGGAACGGTGAACTCTGACAATGCCATTTTCGATTTTATCCACTTTGCTGACATACGTCACAACGGGCATGTCGAGCTGTGTGGCAACAGATGGGCCAACCTGTCCCGTTTCTCCATCCGTTGCGCGCTCTCCGGAGAATATGAGATCGAAGCCTCCCAATTTTTTTATCGTGGCGGAAAGCGTGTAAGCCGTTGATAAAGTGTCAGCTCCGGCAAATTTCCTATCAGATACAAGATAGCCGTCATCGCAACCCATTGATATGGCCTCCTTGATCGCTTCGATCGCTTGTGGAGGACCCATTGAGATCACGCTGATGTGTACGTTTTCAAGTTTTTCTTTCAGGCGCATCGCTTCTTCAACAGCATACATGTCAAGTGGATTCATTTCTGCTTCACTGGCACTTCT
>CAYYEU010000130.1:0-3152 GCA_964470975.1 uncultured Mesoaciditoga sp.
TTTCAGGGCGTAGTTCAGATGGTAGAACGCCAGGTTCGGGACTTGGAGGTCGCTGGTTCAAATCCAGTCGCCCTGACCAATTGAAAAGCGGCAGACATGCCGCTTTTTTCGTTAATAATATTTCCCTATCATTGATTGCATACCATTACAGCAACAAACTTCCTATTTGATAGAAGAGCACCGCAAACGTCCACCCTACTCCAAGACTATACACTACTGAAAACGTTGCCCACTTCCAGTTCGTTTCTTTATATATGGCACCTATTGATGCAATGCAGGGAATATACAACAAACTCATTATCATGAAAGAGTAAGCTGAAAGTGATGTGAAATAATGCGGAAGCGTGGACATGAGATTACTGCTTCCACCAAACAAAGTCCCCATTGTTCCAACAACAGTTTCTTTGGCAATCACACCAAAAAAAAGCGCTACTCCAGCTTGCCAAAATCCAAATCCAGCAGGCTTAAAAATAGGGGCAAGAAACATTCCCAAGTGTCCTATTAACGTTTGCTGACTGGCATATTCCGCTGAAGTTGGAAAACTTGATAAAAGCCAAACCAACACCACTCCGGCAACAATTACCGTTCCCGCCTTTTTCAAAAAGGCACTAGACCTTTCCCACATATGAATTAAAGTGGTTTTTGCGGTTGGCATTCTGTAAGGAGGAAGTTCCATGATAAGTGGTGCGGTTTCGTGCTTGAAAAATATGGGTTTAAGAATTTTAGCAGAAAGAATGGCAACTATGATTCCAAGCAAGTAAAGTGAAAAAACAACAGCTCCTTGATTGCTTTTGAAGAATATTGATGTGAATAAAATGTATATCGGTAGTCTGGCAGAGCAAGACATGAACGGATTTATCAATATGGTCAGTATTCTATCCTTTTCAGAGCTTAGGGTTCTTGTAGACATGATTGCCGGCACGTTACAGCCAAAGCCTATGATCATTGGAATGAAAGACTTTCCGTGTAAACCTATCGCATGCATCAACCTGTCCATAACAAACGCAGCACGCGCCATGTATCCCGAATCTTCAAGAATTGCTAACGCAAGAAAAAGAATCATGATATTTGGAAGGAACACCAAAACTGTCCCAACTCCTCCTATTATTCCATCTGTCAACAAAGAGATTAACCAGGCAGGTGCTTGTATCGCTCCCATTCCAGTAGCTGTGATATCTGAGAGCCATCCAAAAAACATATCAACGTAGTCTGCAAGCCACCCACCAATTGTGAAAGTTGCTTCAAAGGTTGCCCACATTACCACAAGAAATATTGGGATTCCCAAAAATCTGTTTGTGAGAATTTTGTCTATTTTGTCAGAAATGGTTAGCTCTTCTTCCTTTGTTTTCAATGTTTTGACGCTTTCTTTAAGAAGACCTCTTATGAAATCGTATCTCCTTTCGATCATCCATGTTTCCATGTCATAACCAAAATCTTTTTCAAGTTTACTTGTTGTATGCATTGCTTCCTTAACAACGGAGCTCCTACCTGTTTGCTCCAAATAATTTACGATTTCCGGATCCCCTTCAAGAAGTCTTGTAATTAGAAATCTCTTAGGATACAAGTCTTCGCTCTCAAGTTTCCTTTCCATTTTTAATATCTCATTTTCTACATCTTCCGAGTAATCTACAAAGAATTCCGATCTCTCTGAAGAAGTCGCAGCTTTCAAAATTGCTTCTTTCAAATCTTCAAGTCCATTTTTGTGAAAAACATCGGTTTTTACAACCGGGCAATTGAGAACTTTTCCCATTTTCTCAATATCTATCTTTATCCCTTTATGCTCAGCTATGTCATTCATGTTCAAGTCCAAAACGATTTTTCCACCAAGTTCCAACACTGAAATAGCCAGATAAAGATTTCTCTCAAGGTTTGTTGAGTCCATGACTATCACGGTAACGTTTGGTTTATCTTTTATCAAAAAATCGCGAGCGATTCGTTCATCCAAAGAAGATGCGGTGAGGCCGTATGTACCAGGGAGATCGATCACTTCAAACTCTTTATTTTTGTAGGAAAATCTTCCAACTTTCTTCTCAACTGTAACACCTGGCCAATTCCCAACATGCTGATGAGACCCCGTTAGCGCATTGAACATTGTTGACTTTCCGGTATTTGGATTTCCAGCTAAAGCTACTGGTACGATTTTTTCATTAACTTTTTTTACAGTTTTCTCCATCACTTCACCTCCAAAGCAGATCTTACAGGTCTTACGAATATCTTCTGCGCCATGCCACGCCCTAATCCTATTCTTGTATTTCCCACAGTGATGATCATTGCCCCGTAATCCCCATCCCGTATGATTTTCAATCTTGTACCAGAATATATTCCCATACTTGCAAGTTTATCAATGAAGCTCTTTCCACCAACAAGTTTGATCACTTCAACCAATTCCCCATTTTTAGCATACAATAATGGCATCACGGTAATTCCTCCACTATCACCTGATTTGCTTCTTCTTTCCTTAAAGAAAGGTGATAGCCTTTGACAAGTACATCTATAGGATCACCAAGAGGGGCCACTTTTTCCACTTTTACCTCAGTTCCGGGAACCATTCCCATGCTCATAAGTCTTGCTTTAACTGTGCTACTAGAGTTGTTAGAAGTGATTCTCAAAACGCGTCCTCGTTTTCCCTTCTTTAAATTACCGAGTTTTATTTCTCTTCTCACAACACTTTCCCCTTTCATACTTAACATTTCGCAATCATTTGGCATTTCACCATTTTGAGAAAAATAAGTAAAACACTCATACCATTTTGCATGTTTCTCGTTTTCAGATCGTCGAACGAATTCCATAAAGCGCGTGATCTTGTTTAGAGTTTCAACGTGAAGATCGTGTTCAACCTTATGCGCATCGCTCTCTGCTATTGACTCATCAACACCTAGTATCTCGTAAAAAAACGAGTAAATGGTCTTATGCCTTTCATATAATTTTCTGGCCAACTCAAGTCCGCCTTCAGTTAACTCTACATACCCGTATTTCTCATGTTCAACGAGTCCTTTGCCTTTGAGATTTTGAATGGCATTTACAACTGAAGGCATTTTAACCTTCCTTTGCCTGGCTATATCTTTGAGTCGTGCCACCTTTTTCTGTTGAGTAAGAAGAAATATCTCCATTAAATAATCTTCAACGCTTTCTGTAAGTGATAAAGTCATTTT
>CAYYEU010000131.1:0-3151 GCA_964470975.1 uncultured Mesoaciditoga sp.
GCTGTGAACATGTTCAAAATTATCATGTTGTGCTTCTTTTTTAGCTCCGGAAGAATTGAAAGCAACCCGGCGCCGATTATCATTCCTACCGCAAAAGCGCTGACAACGTATCCGAGCTCTAATGCACCAAGACCGTAGATCGTTTTAACCTGTTTGGCTATGAGAATATCTATAGGAGCGAAGGCGAAATTCAAAAGCGACGCTATGATCATGGTCCAAAATATCATTTTCTTGGTGTACGTGAATTTCAACCCTTCTTTGAAATCACCGAAAAACGATTTGATCTTCTCAGATTTTCTGAAACTCTGCCTGAAATTTATAAAAATTTCCGTAAGTGCCGAGACGAGAAAAGATATTCCGTTCACAGCAAAAACAAAAAAAGCTCCAAAGAATCCGACTAACACCCCGCCGATCGCGGGTCCTATTATTTGGGTGAATTGCATACCAGTTTGGAACAGACTGTTGGCTCTCGTCAAATGCTCGTCTGGCACTATGTTGGGAATTGTGGCTTGCAGTGATGGTCTGAAAAATGCAGCCCCAATTCCCATAAGAGCAGCTATGGTGTATATCCACCAAACAGTCAATTGATTTGTATAGGCAAGGTACGCCATCCATAATATCAAGCCTCCTCTGGACGCATCTGAAAGCACCACAATCGCTTTTCTGCTTATTCTGTCAACGAGTACGCCAGCAAACGGTCCTATTATCGCCACTGGTATCATGTTAGAAGCAAACATCCATCCCATAACTATGCCAGATTGATTGGAAGGAAATTTCTCCATAATCCACCACATCAACGCTATGTATTGAATGGAATTACCTGTGGCGGAAACCATTTGACCCAACCATAAAAGAACGTAGTCCTTGTTCAACAACTTTGTTGGCAAGGCTGAAATTTTTGATAGGCTTTCGTTTGGCATGTTTTTTCCCTTTCTTTTAGTCCTGCCAGAAATCAAATTTGTGATTCCTTTTGAAGAGGATATGAAGCCCTATGCCTATAAGGTAGGAAGCGACAAATGCCATGAAAATTTGCCCTCCTGTCGTCTGAAGACCAAAAACTTTTGCAAATAGGAAAGTGGAGAAAAGCACTCCACCCACTCCAACAAGGCTCCCTTTTATAATTTCTCTTATGCCTTCAATGCCGAAGATGACGGCAAAAAGTACGGTAACGAATATTCCAAATGTCATGTTCATCATTCCAAACAAGGAAAGAAAACTCAAAACTCCTATCAAAATCAGAAATATAGAAAATGCTTTCATGCTTTTTTCTCCTTTTCAAAAAAATTTTCTACCTCTTCTTGAGAATATCCAAGGGTGATCATCAATTCTCTAACCTCATCTGGTGTTGCCCTCTTTGATTCAAGGATTTCTTTGAAAATTCTTTCGTTTTCATCAGGATTCTCTTTTGGAAAGTCGATCTTTTCTCCCTTTCCAAAATCGATCTTTGAATCACCCGATACACTCTTGATTTTTAGAATTGACCTTGGGTTTTTCCCAATGTCAAAAGAACCGTTGTGCATTTTCAATGGAAGTTTTCTACCATCTGCTTGAATGTTTCCGCTCACCGTTGAAAACTCAACATGAATCGATGGGCGAGAGGAATAAAGAATTTCTGTATCGCCGGAAATCGTTTTGACTTCCAAAGATTTCATGTCTGCGTTCACATGGATTACTTTTACATCTCCTGAAACTGTTTTGAAATAGGCTTTTGAAAAGTCAACTTCTTTTACCTGAATGTCTCCTGAAATCGTTTGCATTTCAACATCGTCTATTTGTGATGACGTTTGAAGAACATCGATATCCCCACTGGTGGATTTGAGAAGAACATTCTTGAATTCCCCACTTGAAATTCTTAAATCTCCTGAAACGCTTGTTATTTTCAATTTTCTCAAAGTGGCGTTGTCGACAAGTATGTCACCCGATGTCGTTTCAATTGTAGAAGAGAGGAGTTTTGGGACACCAACCTTAGCCCTTAAAACTTTCACTCCAGGAAAAGTCGCCCCAAACAACGAAATGGAAATTGAACGGTTAGAAATGAAAGAAACATCTAGCGTGTCCCCATGAACTTTTACTTTTGGTTCGTAATCTTCAACATCTTTTTTGAATCCAGAGAGTTCTACTTCTATAGAAATTTTTGATGTATCTGAAGGCACGATTTTAAGGTCGGTTGAGATCATGTGAAAGGCTATATTTTTAATTTTAGATATGTCTTTTTCAAATTTCCTGATTTCCTTCATTTTTTTTCTCTCCTTTCAATATGGATATAGCGGTGGCGGCATCTATTTCACCGTTTTTCACCTTTTCGAGGATCTCGCGCTCGTTGATTTTTTCTTCATCTACCACGTCGTATCCAAGAGCTTTTACGATGTCGTTCAAACGATTTCGCGCTGTGGGATAAGATATTCCAAGTTCTTTTTGGACCTCGCTTAAATTACCCCTGTTTTTCAAAAAAACTTTTACGAATTTCATTTGCTCTTCTGAAAGGTTGAAAATCTCATCTATTTCGAATCTTCCAGTAACGCCTGTACCACAGACGGGACATTTCAGAGCCACAACGTCCATTTTGTGCCCGCAAGCCGGGCAGTGGGTTACCACAGACATTTTACCATCTCCTAAAATTTTAAAAATTTTTGAGACAGAACCACATACGCTTTTGTGTACATTGGTGAAACCATGGCGTTTGTCTTTTCGTGATGTTTGTTCAGGTTATCTTTGATGTTTTTAACGATTTTTTGATGTCTTTCAAGTAGTTCTATCATTTTCGCAGCGTTTTTAACACTTGTCTGGCCACTTTTGACCATGGTTAGCACGTCTAACAAATTGGTTCTTTCCATAACGTTCACCTCCAAAAACGCGATAAAGAATTTTTATTTTTTAATTAATTTTATTTAAGTATAAATCAAAAAAATTAATTTGTCAAGCTATAAAATATAAAAATATAGATTATATATGAACAATATTTCATATCCTCAAGTAATTTCTAATTGGAGTGGCTTTATGATAAAATACAACTGGGGGCGAAATGGCTTCGACGGGGTGTGTGAATCATGAAAAGCGAGCCGAGGGTGTCTGCCTCCTCGTGAAAAAGGTGGAATTAAAAATAAACGTCAATAATGATTACGCTCTCGCTGCTTAATAGAAGATAGCAGCC
>CAYYEU010000132.1:0-3132 GCA_964470975.1 uncultured Mesoaciditoga sp.
GGGAAAATGTTGGGAGTCTCTCCCTGTGTGATCAATTTAACGCAAGGAGCTTATGAATTCACCGTTTTAAAGCCCAATTACCATACCATTGTTCGAAAGGTAACGATAAAAAACTACACCACAAATATCAACTTCAATTTAAGTAGTATTGAAACTTACAACAATTGGTGATAACATATTTTCGGAGGCAATAGAGATATAAGGAGGAAGCTGATGAAAAAATACAAAGAAATTCCAATTTGGAAAAATGTGAGTGAAGAAGACTGGAACGATTGGAAATGGCAGTTAGCCCATAGGATAATGGATGCCGACACACTTGCAAAAGTCATTCCTTTGGATAAAGATGAGAAAGATGCGATAACGTCAAGTCTCAAGCACTTGAGAATGGCAATAACTCCTTACTACGCGTCTTTAATAGATCCAAAAGATCTGGACGATCCTGTAAGGAAGCAAGCAGTGCCCACAATGAACGAACTCTACACCGCGCCAAATGAGAGCATCGATCCGCTTTTCGAAGACGTGGATTCCCCAGTGTATGGCCTTACCCATCGCTATCCAGACAGAGTTTTAGCACTTGTCACCGATCAATGTTCCATGTACTGTCGCCATTGCACCAGAAGGCGTAAAGCTGGCGAAACGGATATGCCAATGTCAATGTCAAAAATAGATAAAATGGTCGAATACGTTGCGGCTCATGAAGAGATAAGGGACGTTTTGATATCCGGTGGGGATCCTTTCACTCTCAGTACAGAAAGACTTGAGACGATAATAAAGAGATTCCGAGAGATTCCACACGTTGAAATAATCAGAATTGGGACACGAACTCCTGTAGTCATGCCGCAGAGAATCACGGATAAACTCGTTAACATGTTGAAAAAATACCATCCAATATGGGTAAACACGCATTTCAACCATCCAAACGAAATAACTCCAGATTCCGAGCGCGCGCTTGCAAAAATGGCGGACGCAGGAATCCCTCTGGGTAATCAATCCGTGTTGTTAAGAGGAGTAAACGATTGTCCTCAGGTTATGAAAAAACTCGTTCACTTGTTAGTCAAAAATCGTGTAAGGCCGTATTACATCTATCAGTGCGATCTTTCGAAAGGGCTTTCTCATTTCAGAACGACGGTAGCCCGTGGGGTAGAAATAATAGAGTATTTACGAGGACACACGTCTGGCTATGCCGTGCCAACTTACGTCATAGACGCACCTGGTGGTGGAGGAAAAATACCGGTAAGCCCTCAATACCTCATTTCCATGGGAGCAAACAAAGTCATTTTGAGAAATTACGAAGGAGGCACTTTCGTATACAGAGAGCCTGATGACTACAAACCAAAATGTAGGGAAGATTACATTCCTCAAGAAGAGCAAAGCAAGGGAGTTGCCGGGCTTTTAAGTGGGGATTACGCTTTCTTGATCCCATGGGGAAACGATAGGAAGAAGAGAATAAAGGAATGGAAAGAACAAGAGAAAAAACCCTTGAAGAAGTAAAAAAATGTCGAATGATTTCCGTTGTAGGTCTTTCAAAGAACGCTGGAAAAACAACGGTTGTGAATTTTCTGTTACGCAGGCTCTTCAGAGCCTGCGTAATGACGATAGGTCGGGATGGCGAAGATCGGGACACCATTTTTAACGTGGCAAAACCGAGGATTCTTTTGCCTAAAGGAGCTTTTGCAGTTGTGCCCGCCAGGGTATTACCTGAATGGGGTGAAATATACGAAACTTTTGAGACGCCATCTGGAAAAGTGGCGTTGGTTAAGGCGAAAGTAGACACGGAAGTTCAAACGATCAGAGTGGGAAGCTATGAAGAAACGTTGCAAATATCTCAAAAGCTCACCAAGTATTGCGATCGAATTGTTGTAGACGGGGCTTTGGAAAGAATTGGCATAGTTCCTTACGTTGATGGCACGATACTCGTTACCGGTGCGGAAGTGGGACGAACTACCGAGGAAATTGTCGAAAAGACCGTAAAAATCGTTAAGAAGATTCAAACACCTATGGTGGAAGAGAAAATCTCGTTAAAACTAAAAGGTCTGTTGAATAAAGTGGTCTCTGGTAAAGACGGAAAGATATCCGTGTTGGATGTAAACGGTGTGGCCGGTTACGAGAACGAGATCGTGGAATTTTGTGGAGATGCTGATTTCATTTACCTACCAGGCGCCGTTACAGATGAGATCGCTTCGAAATTAAAATGTGAAATAGTCGTTCCAAGTAGCGAAAACATCTTATCTGACAGAGGAAATTTCAAAGTTTTAAAGCAAACCCATCTTTTAGGAATCGGAGTTAACCATACCTCTGTAAGAGGTGTAGAAGTTGATCCTGAAGAACTTATTCTTGAACTTCGAAGGCGTCTAAATGGTATAATCGTTTTCGACGTACTCTACGAGGAGGTTTCAATATGGAATTCATTGTGAAGAGGAGCGAAATGGCCTTTCATCTTGACTCGCTCTCACGAGCTGTCGCTTCAAGGCCTATAAAACCAGTTTTAAACGGGGTATTGTTTGAACTTGATGATGGTTTAACTATGACCGCTACGGATATGGAATTCACCGTGAGATCGAAAATACCAAATGTATCCGGCAAAGGGGCGTTTGTCGCGAATGCTAAAACGACGCACGAGATCGTCAAGAGCCTTCCTGGAGACGAAGCCCACTTTTTGATGAACGGTGAGAAATTGGAGATTTCCTCTGGAAAAAGCAAATTCCAGATATTCACACAAGGTGCGGAAGATTTTCCTGAAGTGAGAATTCCCTACGATGGTGCGCAGTACGAGATGGACCGTGCAAAACTCGCTGAGATGATCGACAGAGTATCTTTCAGCGCCGCCAATGACGAGAATATGAGAAATCTTAACGGCGTGTATTTCGAAATGGAAGATGGCATGTTCAGAACGGTGGCAGTGGATGGATTCAGAATGTCTTTGTCAGAAGAAAAAATCAACAATGCCGGCAATCTCAATTTCCTGATTTCTCTGAGGGCTGTTAAAGAGCTTTTACGTCTTCTCACCGTTTCCCGGGTTGAAAAGATAATGATGAGGTTTGAAAACAGACAAGTTGCCTTTGAAATAGGAAACACCATTTTGGTGTGTAAAGTCGTGGATGCCGATTTTCCAAATTACAAGCGAGTCATTCC
>CAYYEU010000133.1:0-3114 GCA_964470975.1 uncultured Mesoaciditoga sp.
TAGAAACGTGATATTTGCCGCAAAGTCGCTTCCCGATGTTACGATTAAGCTTTCAAAAGTTAAGCTCGAACAGTTTGAGTATGCCCTATCAAACGCGTACAGTTTGACCTTTTCGGGGACTTCTTTGGTTATCGTGGAAAGTAACAACGTTGGAATAACAAGGATTTACAAGGCTAGCGATAATGTTGACAAGATAAAATCCATGGCGGAATTCGTAGGGGCTAAAGTGTTTACAGATCCGAATACGGGAATGATAGTCGTAAATGGTTTGACACCAGCGAAAGCCGGAAGACTTGATGCCATGGTGAAACCTTTGATCAATCCCAGAAAAGATATCAATATAGAGGCGAAAATTGTGGACGTGAGTGGAAATAACAACGTGAGCAAAAACTTGAAAACCACGTTTATGACTCCACAATTGATTTTCAACGATGGTTTAAGTTTGAACTTCAATCTTTTGGATGCTTCAAATCTTCCAAGATTTTTATCCAACCTGGGAGATCAGGTTGTCTCTTCAAATGCGACAATAAACGCGGATCTTTCACAAACAACTGGGAATGCCTCTATTCTCTCGTCTCCAACACTGACAACTCAAAGTGGCGAATCTGCCAACATCCTTGTCGGTTCAAAATATCCATATGTGGTTACAACGATCGTAAACGGTCAGCAACAACAACAATTGAAGTTTGTGGACACCGGCATCCAACTTACCATTTTGCCTCTTGCCCTTCCAAATGGACAAATTTCTTTGACCATCACAATTGAAGTAAGTGATGCCGATTGGGGACATGCGGTGAATGGAATTCCTGCGGTCAACACACGTACCGCTTCAATGAAAGTCGTGGTATCCAACGGTCAAACGATCATGATAGGTGGTTTGACAAAACATTCCAGATCACAGAATGTTACCAAAATACCGTTCTTTGGAGATTTACCTTTTGTTGGTCAATTCTTCAGATCAACGAGTTTCCAGGATTCGGTTTCAAACCTGGATATATTCATAACGGCAAAGGTGGAAGGATAATATGGATAGAAAACCCGTAGCTGCCGGAAGTTTTTACCCATCTGATCCTGAAGAGTTAAGAGATTACATAAGAGAACTTTTTCTTTGTAAACGAGGACCTATGCTTCTTCCAGATCCAGATGGATTCAAAAAGAGCGTTGGTCTCATAGTACCACACGCTGGTTATGTTTATTCTGGTGCAACAGCATGCCATGCGTACATGAAAGCATCGAATTTTGGAAAGCCTGATTTGGTTGTCATTCTTGGGCCAAATCACACAGGACTGGGGAAAGCTATATCAGTCTGGCCAATGGGGGCATGGGAGACTCCGCTGGGAAAGATAAAAGTGGATGAAGATGCTGCCAATTCGCTATCTAGAGAATTTTCAAGTGTATCTCTTGATTACGAAGGTCATCTTATGGAACATTCCGTTGAAGTTCAGATACCATTCTTGCAATTCACTCTTGGAACAGGGTTTAAAATACTTCCCATCTGTTTAGGAGATCAAAGAAAAGAAATCATGTTTAAGCTATCCAGGGCACTCGGTAAGGTTCTTAAAAACAGGAGATTTTGGATAGTTTCGTCAACTGATCTAAATCATTACGAAGATCATGAAACAACCCTTTTCAAAGACAAGGCGGTTATTGATGCCATATCTAACGGTAACATCGATGAGCTTTACGACGTGACCTCTCAAAATCACATTACGATGTGTGGTTACGGTGCCGTGGCAGTACAGTTGTATCTGGATATAGGCAGTGTACAGATTTTATCCCACTCAACCAGTGGAGAAGTTTCAGGAGATTACGAACAAGAAGTCGGATACTTGGCAGCATGCACCTGTTAAATGGTGTTTTAGACACGTTTTTTCCGAGATTTTGCCCTTCTTGCGGTAAAAAATTACAAGAGGAAGGGGCAATTTGTACCAGCTGTATGTTGGACGTAGAACGGATAACTCCCAAAACGGAATTAAGTGTTCAAAACAAATGGTTTTTTGATGAAATTTTTTATCGAGCCCCTTACGAAAGCGTGGTAGGGGATGTTATTCGTGCTTACAAATACACACCACGCCCTTCATTGGGCAATTTTTTATCGGATCTCTTTTTGGAAACTTTCGAGCGATTCCCCCCACCATCCAATTCTTGTTTGACGTACGTTCCAATAACTTTCAAATCCCTTAAAGAAAAGGGGTTCGATCATATGAAAAGAATATCTCAACTTCTTTCAAAAAAGGTGGAGATGTCGTCTTTAGAGTTGCTTGAAGTTGTTAAACAAAAAGATCATCAAGTAGGATTGTCTCCAACAAAAAGGAAATCAAACGTTGTGAATAAATATGGTGTTTTGAAAGAGAATCTTTACAAAACGTCTGGCAATGTTGTTCTTGTAGACGATGTGTTTACCACAGGAGCAAGTGTGAACGAATGTTCGAAAATGTTAAAATCATGCGGTGCTTCTGTCGTTTGGGTTTACACCTTGGCCAAAACTCAGAAGAAAGGAAGTTGAACGATGATCACGTTGAAAACCAGAACTTCAGAGCTTAAAGCAAAAGCGGTTGTGTTCGACAAAGATGGGACACTCACGGAAGGCCTGGAAGTGTGGAAAAAGATTTTTTCAAAGCAAATGGAAATCGCGTCTTCCATGGGTTTAAAAATCGAAAATGAGGCGCGAAGGATCTTTGGAGTTGATGTTGAAAATCAATCCACGCCTCTTGCCATCGCGTACGCTTCTGAAGAGATAACGTTACTTGCGGCTTCCATATGGTTGAGCCATAATTTTCCCTGGGATGAATGCAGAACACTTTCAAAAGAAATAGTCAAAACTGCCGTGAAAAAAATGAGTGATGATGAGATTTTTATACCCACTAAGGGAGCGAAAGAGGCCTTGAATTTCATTTCACAACGAGTTCCTGTCGCAATTGCCACGTCCGATTCAAAGTCAAATGTGGAACGGTTACTGAAAAAATGGAAAATGAAAGAACGCGTGAATCTCGTGATAACCTCTCAGGATGTCAACGCTGGCAAACCTGCACCAGATATGTTGTATGAAATATGTAAGACTCTTGGCATAAAATGTGAAGATATTGTCATGATAGGTGATAACAAAGTCGATGT
>CAYYEU010000134.1:0-3037 GCA_964470975.1 uncultured Mesoaciditoga sp.
CCGTAAGTGTAATGAACGGCGATACGGATAACATCATTACAACGATAAAAGTTGGAAAGAGTCCAAGTTATATTTACGTGGATTCCAAAAACAACGAAGTCTATGTAACTAATTTTGGGGATGGCACAGTGAGTGTTATAGACGGCGCAGCTAACAAAGTAATTCAAAGCGTAAAAGTTGGCGCCGGACCGACATGGATAACTGGGAATGCTGAAATAGGAACCATTTACGTGTCTAACAGTACGGAGAAAACCATAAGTGTCATTCACTGAAGGGAGAAAAAGTTGAAAGTAGCCGTTGTTGACGCAGGAAGCAATTCCTTTCTGCTTCTAATAGCTGAAGAGAAAAATGGACACATCAACTACCTTTTAGATGTTTCCAAAGTTGTTGGACTTGGACATTTAAAGAATGGTCTGGTCGATGAAATCACCTTTGAGCGTGCAAAAAAAACCATATTGGGCTATCATGCCTTGTGTGATGATTACAGTGTCGACAAGCGAGTGATAGTTGGTACGGAAATTTTTAGAAAATTAGAGCCCCTTTACTTTGAGGAACTTTCGAAAGGATTTGATGAATCAAGCGTACTTTCAGGCAGGCAAGAGGCGGAATTATCATACTTATCTGTGATAGAAGATAAAAATTTTCTTTTTGCCTCTAAACCAATTGTTGAAGACATAGGTGGGGGGAGTGTTGAGTTTGCTTATCTCAGAGAAGACAAGTTCTTTACCAGAAGCTTTCCGATAGGTGCTGTGGTGCTTACCGATAAATTCGTAAAGAAATACCCTGTGAACTCGCAATTGTACGACACAACTGATTTGATACGTAAAAGCTTGAGATCTCTTCCAACAGGGGAAATGGTTTCCATTGGAGGTACAGGGACGACAGTAGCGAGCGTTTTGGAGCAAAAGCCTTTTGATTTGAAGCGAATTCATGGAAAATATATAGAAATGCCGAAGATTGAGGAGTTGTATGAAAAATTACGGCTGATGGATCTTGATTCCATCTCAAAATTAAACGGCATGGAAAGAGGGCGTGAAAGAATAATAACAGCTGGAACTTTAATACTCCTTGAAAGTGTAAAAAAAATTAACGGAAAAGGCTGTTATATCTCTGTTAGAGGGCATCGTTACACTGTGGCAAAGGATATTTTGGAGCGCGGCCATGATAGTAGTTCATCTTAAAAAAAGAGGAAAAGAGAAGATCGAACGAGGTCATTTATGGATATACGCGGATGAGCTAAAGGACATCAGCGCTGATGAGGATGTTGGAATTGCAAACGTTTTTTTTGACGATGAGTTGTTAGGACGAGGCTTTTACAATGGCAAAGCCAACAATTCTTTGAAGATTTTCACGAGAGGATATGAAGAGATAAATGAGGAATTTTTCGTTAAACGTTTTCAATTCGCTCTGAATCGTCGGAGAAATCTTCCACCTTTTAGAAGAGAATTCAACGCAGAAGGCGATTTCCTCCCGGGTTTGATCGTGGATAGGTTCTCTGACACTCTTGTGCTTCAAATACGCACTCTTGCGCTTGAAAGATTGAAAGGCGAAATTGTGAAAGCGCTTGTAAAAGTTTACAATCCCAAAAGCATTTACGAGAGAAGTGATTTCGAATCGCTCCCTGAAGAAGGGCTTCAAAGAGAAAAAGGATTGCTGTACGGTTCAATGCCAACTGAAAAGATATTGGAAGAAAATGGTTTGAAGTTCAAGGTGAATGTGGTAAAAGGGCAGAAAACAGGTTTTTTCTACGATCAACGTGATTCGAGAAATTTTGTAAGAAAAATTGCGCTGAAAGGAAAGGGACTTGATCTTTTCACCTATACTGGCGGATTTGCACTTTCAATGGCTGTTAATGGAATGTTTGTCGATGCGGTTGATGTTTCAGAAGAAGATCTAAAAGTGGCTTGCGAGAATGCCAGACTTAACAAAGTTGACGTGAATTTCATGAAAAGAGATGCTTTCGATCTAAAAGGGCTTGGAATGTACGATTTGATAGTTGCGGATCCACCTTCTCTTGTGAAAAAACGCTCTCAAAAGGCAAAAGCCCGTGATTTGCTCTTGGAATTGATGGATCAAATATTCGATCATCTTGAAGAAAATGGAATCGTTGGCATTTGTTCTTGTGCTTACAATATAGACAGAGATATGCTGACTAAAGTTGTGGTAAAAAGTGCGACGAATAAAAAGAGAATGATCAGGACACTTGGATGGACTGGTTTGCCGATAGATCACCCACATCTTTTATCCATGCCTGAAACGGATTACTTGAAATGTTTGTGGATCGAAGCAACGAGCAGCGTGATATACTTCAATGTGAGGTGATTGTATGTTCGAAGTTAGACTCTTTGGGGATCCTGTTTTGAGAGCCGTTGCAAAAGAAATAAATCCCGAATCTTTAACGAATGAATTCATAAAAGAAATGAGCGAAACTATGTACATGGATGATGGAGTTGGCTTGGCCGCGCCACAGATAGGCATATCCGAAAGATTCTTCATGTACGATGCCGGTGAAAAGCTAAATGTTGTGGTAAACCCAGAAATTTTAGAGCGTTCATTGGAGACAGAATTGGGTGAAGAAGGATGCCTAAGCATTCCGGATATTTTTGAAAAAGTCCCGAGAGCTTTAAAGATAAAAGTCAAGTATCTAAACAGGCAAAATCATGAGGTAATTCGTGAACTCGAAGGGTACGAGGCACGCGTTTTTCAACATGAATTCGATCATCTTAACGGAAAGCTCTTCATAGATTACCTTAGTACTGTCAAAAGAAGGCTGCTGAAGCCCAAATTGGATGAGATAAAACGTCGAAGCATCGAGATTCTCAAAAAAATAAGGGTTTCTTCTCGTAAGCAAGTTCAAAAGTAAAATTGTATTTTTTGTATTTCTCTGGTAAAAAGAGAAAGTTGGAGGCATGTTTGAATTGTAATTCACCTTTTGTAGTTTGCGCTGTTTGATGTGCGTAGTTGAAATAAAAGCCCGACATTTGTCGGGCTTTTTCAATGTCAAAAAGTTTATTAATCGAACTCTTCTACAGTTTTT
>CAYYEU010000135.1:0-3031 GCA_964470975.1 uncultured Mesoaciditoga sp.
GTTGCCGTAACAACGCCTTTTAACACCATCTTTTCTTCCTCCTTTGCTTCAGCCCGCATAGCCAAAGAGCCTTGGTAAGAACAATGTAAAGCTCGGCCAATAAGTTATCACCATCAAGGTGAGTATTTCCACTGGTATCCAGTACCTCAACATTTCCTTGAAAACATCTTTTACAGGTGTCCCACTTATGGCACTTGTTATGAATCCCGTTTGTCCATAAGGAGGCGTATCTAGGGCCATCATGAGGTTCATCGTCGTGACAACTCCAAAATGTACGGGATCTATTCCAACTTTTACAACAAGTGGAAAAAGCAGTGGAATGACAACCAATTGAATGATAGACACGTCTATGAACATTCCCAAAGCAAAATACAAAAGATTCGCACCAAGAAGTAATGTCCACTTATTTGAAAGCAATCCTGACGATATAAAAACATCTGTAAGCATTGCGGGAACATGCTCTCGAGCTACAACGTAAGTTACCACATAAGCGGCGGCAACTATACTGCTTATAAAGCCAACATTTTCAGTGGTTCTGACTAATATCTTGTAGAATTTTTTCAATCCAAGTGTTCTGTAAATAAAGAAGCTTATTATTATCGCGTAGGCGGCGGCAACAGCCGCAGCCTCGGTTGCTGTGAATATTCCCCCATATATCCCGTAAAGCAATATGATTGGGGTCAAAAGCGCCGGGAACGATCGAATGAAGTCTCTGAAGAGCTTTGGAAATACAACCCTTTGACCTGCCGGATAATTCCTCTTCTTGGAAAGGATGTAAGTAACCACCATTTCGGCCACGGCAAGCAAGAGGCCTGGCAAAAAACCAGCCAAAAACAGGTATCCCAACGACGCCCCGGTGAGCATTGCATAGATAACCATTGGAATGCTTGGAGGAATTATAGGTCCAATGGTGGCCGATGCCGATGTAACCGCACAAGAAAAAGCTCCATCGTATCCGTTATCCATCATCGCCTTTATCTCTATGTTTCCTATTCCCGAAACGTCAGCAATTTCTGAACCACTCATACCGGCGAATATCACACTTGCCGCTATGTTAGCGTATCCAAGTCCTCCTTTTATCGGTCCCAGTAACTCTTCAATGAAATCGAACAATTTTTTTGTTATATCACAATCGTTCATGACGTTGGCTGTGAATATGAAAAGTGGAACGGCTATGAGAACCGTTTGTGATGAAAAGTGAATGATCAACATATCTATCAAGCTTGAAAGCGTGAGATGAGAAAAGATTATGTAGAAAATTCCTCCTGTTATCATGGCGAAAACAATGGGATACCCAAACGTGAACATCACACCGAACATCAACAAAAAGAGTATTAAACCCATGGTTTCTCCTCCATAGCATGTTTCCTTCCTCTTATAAGTTCGTCAAATTCGTAATAAATCCATACTACATTATGAAACAAAATCAAGACCATAGATATGGGAAGAACCATCAGAAGATAGTCCCAAGGCACACCCAAAACCTGAGAACTTATAATTCTGTACCATATAGTCTGATTAAGAACTGGCCAAAACGATATTATCAGTGTAAAACTGAAAATCAAATTAAATGATATGTCAAACACCAATTGAACCTTTCTTGGTAATTTTTCGTACAGCACGTTGAACCTTATGTGATCTTGGTATCTCCACGCAAAGGCAGCTCCCAACCAGACGGTCCATACAAATGACCATGTCATTATTTCATACAAGGCCGGTGATGGATAGTTGAAAACATACCTCATTAAAACCTGCAAAAACATACTTAAAAACAACACGAAGAGGAGAACACTTGAAAAATGAATTTCAACCACGTCAAGCATGAACTTCAAAACCTTTTTCACTCTATCACTCCTTAATCTAAGGAATGCGGGAGGAAAGCATCCTCCCGCTGATGTAAAACAGGTGATCTTATTCAGAAGTTTGAATCTTTTCGTACATTCCCTTACCCCATACCTTGTCAAATTGTGGCTGACTGTAAAATTTCCTTGCATTCTCCATGAAAGCCTCTTTGTTTGGGACTACTATTTCCATGTGATAATCCTTTATGAATTTCCCAATCAATTGGGCTTCTTGTTCAGTAACCATGTAATCCATGTAGTAGCGAGCAACTTCCATGGCTTTGTTGATGTAAGCGTGATATTCTTCTGGCATACTTTTCCAAAGTTTTTCGTTTATAACTGGATTGAGTATTCCAATGAGATGATCTGTCAAAACGATGTAGTGGGTAACCTCACAGAATTTTGCCGAATAATCGGTTGGAAGTGGATTGTCTTGCCCGTCAATGGTGCCCGTTTTTAAACCAAGGTAGACATCGGTGAAGTCCATCGGCGTGGGCAAAGCACCAAGTGCGCGCCCCATATCAAGATAAACCCTGCTGTTTGGCATTCTGAGTTTAACGCCTTTCAAATCTGCCGGCGTTTTCACAGGTCCAACTTTCTTTATGAGGTCAAGCTCACGTGTGCCCAAATACCAAGTGTCAAGCACATGAAGGTTCGCCTTTTTCTCCAATTCCTTGAAGAACTTTTGACCGATTGGGCCTGTCATAACCCTGTACATGTGATCAACATTTCTAAAAACGTATGCGGCATTTAGAACTCCCATTTCTGGTACACCACAGAGATCGGCAAACCATGCTGGCCCAGCATCATCGAACATATCAAGATCGCCGCGCATCGTCGCCAACAACATCGAACGCTGATCTCCCAATTGACCCGACGGGAAAACTTGAACTTCGATCTTTCCACCGCTGAGTTCTCCAACGATCTCAGCGAATTTCTGCATGGCTTTTACTTGAGGTTGTGTTGGTGCGGCAACAGTTCCAAACTTAAGTACATAAGTTGGATTGGCCGCAAATGAAATTGTAACAAGAGCTAAAACCGAAAGCATCGCCACCAAAAAAATTTTTCTTTTCACGGATATCCCTCCTTCTAAAGATGGTAAGCCCTGAAAATGCATTTTTCAGAACTTAAATAAAAATTTAGAGTAAACGTTTACCTTAATGATAACCTTATTTTCAAAAGAGAGCAAA
>CAYYEU010000136.1:0-3013 GCA_964470975.1 uncultured Mesoaciditoga sp.
ATGAAAATGACGAACATCGACAAGTTGTTTGAATTGTACGATACATTAGAGGAGGCGTTAAAGTGAAGATAGCAATTGGAAGCGATCACGCCGCTTACGCACTGAAAGAACATGTAAAATCTTACCTCGAAGCGAAAGGGATAGAAGTGCTGGATGAGGGAACTTATTCAGAAGAATCCGTTGATTATCCCATTTTTGCAAAGAAGGTCGCTGATGACGTTGTGAGTAAAAGTGCTGATTACGGTGTGTTGCTGTGTGGCACTGGTCTTGGAATGTCGATAGCGGCAAACAAGATCCGAGGTGCTTACGCGGCACTTTGCCTTTATCCAACAATGGCAAAGTACGCTCGCCTTCACAACAACGCGAATATCCTTGTGATGGCCGGCAGGTTGATGGGTCCAACATTGGCAGAAGAAACCGTCGACGTCTTTCTGGACACCTCTTTTGAAGGCGGAAGACATACAAGAAGATTTAACGAGATAAAGGAGATGGAAAGTTGATCGAATTTGTAGGCATAGATCTGGACGGTACACTTCTTGATTCGCGAAAGCAAGTCTCAGCTATGAATTCAAAGGCGATAGATGAGATGGAACGTAATGGAATCATGGTGACCATATTCACCGGTCGTGCTTGGATTGCCGCAAAAGATTACCTTTCCAACATCTCATCGGACATTCCGGCGGTGTTTCAAAATGGTGCTTACATCGCCACCACAAAAAGTCGTAGAGAGCTTAGAAAATTGGTTTTAGAACACAAAAGTGCAGTTGAGGTGATCCAAAAGGCAAGGAAATACGGTGTTTTCGCTATTCTGTTCACGAATTTCACAGATACGCCAGACATGATTTACGAAAGCCAACTGCCTAAAAAATCGCCTTACGTGCCGTATTTTGAAAGAAATTCGTATCGCCTTTTCAAAGTTGAAGATACGATCAAATGCGTGGGTGAATATGTTTGTGAAGTTGCGCTTGTAGGATCGTTGGAAAAGATAAAAATGCTATCATCTGAATTAAAATCAAAAAATTTCACGATGATTGTGAATACCATCATGAATGGAGAAGCTTTTGTCGAATTCTTTGGTAAAGGTTGTGGAAAAGAAACCGCCATGGAATTCCTTCTCGAAAAATCTGGTATAGACGCAAAAAATGCGGCATTTATTGGAGACAGTTACAACGATTTGAAAGTTTTGAAAAAAGTGGGTCATCCGATCGTGATGGGCAACGCACCTGATGAATTGAAGGAGATTGCCCATTTTGTAACATCCACCAACGATGAAGATGGTGTTGCATACGCAATACACAAATACATCTTAAGAGGTGAGCAAATTTGATCAGAATCGCGATATTAACCGCAAGTGATAAAGGCTCAAGAGGCGAAAGAAAGGATACGAGTTCTCAAGTTATAAGAGAAATGGTCTCAAAGATAGGAGAAGTCGTCGCGTACGCAATGGTTCCCGATGAAAGGGAGTTGATATCTCAGAAGCTCGTGGAGTTTTGCGATGATTTGAAAGTCGATCTTGTATTTACAACGGGAGGTACTGGGTTCAGCCCAAGGGATGTGACTCCAGAAGCCACGAAAGCCGTGATAGAAAAAGAGGTTCCCGGGATTCCAGAAGCCATGAGGATGATCTCTTTTAAAAAATCACCACAATCTGTGCTTTCAAGGGAAATATCTGGCATAAGGGGCCAAAGCCTCATAGTAAACCTTCCGGGAAGCCCTAAAGGTGTGAGGGAAAACTTAGAAGTGGTACTCGAACAGTTAGTACATGGCATAAAAATATTGAAAGGCCAAGACGTTGAATGTGGCAAGGAGGCGTAGAAATGACGGATTTTGACGAAGCAATTAGAATTATAGATGAAGAAGTTAAAGAAATTGGAAATTATGAAACCGTTGACATATTAAACTCTTTAAGCAGAGTGCTCGGGGAAGACATCGTTTCTAAATACGATTTCCCGCTTTTCAACAGATCTGCAATGGACGGTTTTGCCTTTCGCTGCGATGATTTGAAAGGATTAGAGAACCCATCTTTTGTAGTGAAAGAGGTCGTTTTAGCAGGTCATCCAGAAGAAGTTGATTTGAAAAAGGGAGAATGTGTTAGGATAATGACCGGAGGAAAAGTTCCAAGTCCTTGTGATACGGTTATAGAATTCGAAAAATGTGAAGAAGAAGATGGAAAGATAAAACTTTTGAAGATGCCAAGCAAATTCTACAACATCGCCCTGAAAGGCGAAGATTTAAAAAAAGGAGAAGTGGCGCTTAAAAAAGGAGAAATGATAAAGCCCAAAACGATAAATCTCTTGGGATCGTTGGGAGTAAAAAACGTGAAAGTCAAGAGGAAATTGAAAATAGGCGTGGTTTCAACAGGTGACGAATTGGTGGATATAGACGAAGAGATAAGTGATGGAAAGATAAGAAACTCGTCAAAATACGCTTTGGCATCGCAGATTAAAGAAATAAACCAGGAGTTTGTGGATCTTGGCTGCGTGAGTGATGATAGGAAAGAGATAAAAGGCGCAGTGGAAAAGGGACTTGACGGAGACATCGTGCTTGTAACTGGAGGCTCATCTGTGGGAGACAAAGATCTCACGTTGAAAATACTGGAAGAAATGGGCGCGAGTATATTTGTGAAAAAAATGGCTATAAAACCCGGAAGGCCGACGATAATCGCTACCGTTAGAAAATCTGGCAGGAAGGTATGGATATTTGGGATGCCGGGGAATCCCGTATCGACTTTTTCGGTTTTCAAGCTGTTTGTGGATCGTGTTGTAGAAAAAATGCTTGGCACTTCTGGCCTGATTCCTGAGATGTTGGAAGGCACTTTGAATTTCGATTTCAAAAAGAAAAGAGATCGCATGCACTTCGTTCCGTGTAAAGTTTCAAATAAAGATGGAGACATTAGAATCGATTTTTTAAGATACAACGGTTCAGGTGATTTCACTTCTTTGGCAAAAGCAGACGCATTTTTCATTGCTCCCAAAGAAACGGGGGAAATCCCCAAAGGGAGTAAGGTCAAATA
>CAYYEU010000137.1:0-2999 GCA_964470975.1 uncultured Mesoaciditoga sp.
GGTGCGGCTCGTAACACCGAAGAAGGTGGGAGCCTGACGATCATAGCAACCGCTCTGATAGAAACTGGATCAAAAATGGATGATGTGATATTCGAAGAATTCAAGGGAACCGGTAACATGGAGTTGGTGCTTTCAAGGCAACTGTCCAACAAAAGAATTTTCCCTGCCATAGATCTGAATCTTTCTGGAACGAGGAAAGAAGAGCTGCTTCTTGATGAAAAAGAGCTTCGAAATGTTTGGCTTTTACGAAGATTTATGAGCTCCATGAACTCTGAAGAGGCTCTGAATTTGATGATATCGAAATTGAAAGAAACCAAAACGAACGAGGATTTCTTTTCTCTTTTGCAAAATGAAAAGTCAATGAGATGATAAGGATGGCCAAATGGCCATCCTTATACCTCTTGTCAAATTAACTCATGGATATATGCCACGTTTTTGTGTGGCAAAAGCCACTCTGTTAGTAGCAACGATGTAAGCTGCCGTACGCATGTCTGTGGAATATTTTTCTTTTGTTTTCCAAACTTCCTCAAAAGCGCTGGTCATCATTTCTTCAAGAGCTTCGTTAACCTGTTGATGCTTCCAGAAGAAAGATTGAAGATCTTGTACCCATTCAAAGTACGAGACCGTGACACCACCGGCATTGGCAAGGATGTCAGGAACTATTAGAACTCCTTTTTCATTAAGGATGTCGTCTGCCCCTTCTGCCAAAGGCCCGTTAGCACCTTCAACTATTATCTTTGCTTTTACGTCTCGTGCGATCTCCGGAGTTATTGAATTTTCAAGGGCAGCCGGTACAAATACATCAACGTTCAATTTTTTAAGATCTAAATTGCTCATTTTGGATTCGGCTTTGGGATAATCTGCTATCGTGCCATGTTCGACCTTGTATTTCATAAGTTCATCTATGTCGAAACCATTTGAATTGTAGATCGCTCCTTTGCTGTCACTGAGTGCGACGATCTTGGCACCTTTTTCTTTTGACATGAGAAGTGCTGCGTATTTGCCAACATTTCCAAAACCTTCAATGGCAACGGTCAACTTTGAGATATCCATCCCTTTTGCTTTAGCGGCAAGCGCTGCGGCTGTGGAAACGCCCCTTCCAGTTGCCTCTGTTCTTCCTTGAGATCCTCCTAATCCAACTGGTTTACCAGTTACAACACCCATTGAAGAATATCCAACGTTCATGGAATAAGTGTCCATGAACCATGCCATAATGTCTGGAGTTGTGTTGACGTCTGGTGCCGGTATATCCTTGTCTGGACCAACTATGATCGATATTTCAGAGAAATACCTCCTTGAAACGCGTTCTAACTCTTTTTTAGAATATTTTTTTGGTTCGATCTTCACACCACCTTTAGAACCACCATACGGAAGCCCTACCACGGCACATTTAAAAGTCATCCAAAATGCCAAGCTCTTTACCTCGTCCAAAGAAACGTTTGGATGATAACGGACTCCTCCTTTTGCCGGACCAAGTGCGATGTTGTGTTGAACCCTGTATCCCGTAAACACCTTTGTAGAACCATCATCCATTTCTACTGGAAATTCAACGATAAGTTGTCTTTTGGGATGTTCCAAAATTTTTCTTATCCCAGGATCCAACCTCATAAGATCTGCAGCTTTGCCAAATTTTTCCAACGCTGATTCGTAGATACTTCCCATTTTGCTTCCCCCTTCATTGAAAGATACAATATTATTGATCAACAATTCTAAAATGTCAACCTAAAAAAATATATTCGTATTCAATTAGAAATTTCATTTCTCTAAAATGTATATAAAATTGCCATTGTGATAAGTATTTCTGTGCACTGAATGTTTTTAGTTGAAAGCGCATCTCGACTTCTTAATATTTCAACCAACACAAGCAGAATGCTGTGATAAAGAAAATTGAATATTTTTTCGTAAGAGTTGACATTTTACGCCATCATGGCGTATAATCTTAAAATGATTTAACCTCTGTATTCGCCCGCAGGGGGGGAGAAAGATATCTTAGAAAGGAGGTGTATCCTGGTGCTCATTTTAAGAGGCCAGGAATGCCCATGACAAAAAGGAAATTAGGTTTATTGCTCTTGTCTGTGGCTGTTGTAGCTGTGTTACTTTCGGGCTGTTTCTTGTTTCCTAAGTCCGAGGACACAACTCCTCCACAGCTGAGTGTTACTCCGACCAATTTGACAGTTCCATCTGGTGGAAACGTACATTTTTTAGCCTCAGCTTCTGACAACTCAGGCATACAAAAGATCGTGGCGGAATTTGATGGAACAAGCACAACTGTTTCTGGTTCGAACAGTGCGGTTTTCGATTTCGCTGCCCCGACCGTGAACAGCCAAACTACCATGTTCGCAACGGTTACGGCTTTTGACAAAAGCAAAAATCATAATGAAACCAGTGCTTTGGTTTCTGTCACAGTTTTGCCACCTGAGGGTACGAATGTTACGTATGGCGTTGAATTGAACAACTCCAATCACATTTACATGTACCCAGTGGGGCCTCAAGAAAATGGCTCTGTCATATTCTCGGTCCATATATTCAGCGGTGAGACTTTAGTCAATGGTGTTAACGTTTTCGTAGATGGACAGCAAATTTCATCCACCCCTACCGTAAGCACCCTAAAGTCAAGTGTCCAAGCAACTACGACCAAAAAAGAATACACGTTCTTTTACGCGATAACGGCAGATCACGCTGGACCGCACACTTATTATGTTAAGATTTACGGCTCAAACAACCAGGTGCTTGAAACATCTTCCAATCAATATTTCTACATCGTCTATCCTGGTGCACAAAACGTTGAGCTCAGCGATGCAACACCTGTTCACAACACCTCCTACGTGACGGGGAATATTTCATTCACCGCAACGGCGACGGATTACACATCCAATTATGAAGCGTTCCTTGTCAATGGAACACCATTTGGATCACCGTTGGTGGATTACACATCTGCGACCAACATCATCACAACGCTTGGCGCGACGAAAATCGTCAACAAAGTTTACGCGTTTAAT
>CAYYEU010000138.1:0-2991 GCA_964470975.1 uncultured Mesoaciditoga sp.
AAGGACGTGAATATAGGTGAAAGCTTTTTCTGTTTTCCTCATTTTAGTTGGAATATTACTTTTTCTCTCTCTTTTTGGATTTGTGAATATGACTTTTGGATTTTTGATGGGAATTCTCTTCGCTATTCTTTTCGGAGTTGAAGGTTTTAGGGAGTTGTATGGTAAAAATCTTATTGGAATAGGAAGTTTGCTTTTTTCTGGTTTCATATTTGTGAGAACGTTCAACCTTTTTGAGTTTTCTTCTGCTCCTGCTTCTCAAATTTTCGTCGCATTTATAGCTTCCTATCTTGTTGGGATAGGGCTTCAAATACTCTTTAAGAAAAGCGTAAGAGTTAAATTTTGGGAAAAATAATATTTTTTGGGGGGTGAGTATTTTGAGAAAGACACTTTTGACTGTTCTTATTTTGTCATTGGTGATTTTGTCAATGGCAATGGCTGCCAATTTCAGATCTATCGCCAGTGGAAAGACAGCTGCAAGCTTTGGTGCGAAAACAGTTTTGATAATTCACTATCATCGTTACGACAACAATTATTCCGGATGGAACCTTTGGATATGGCCCCATAAGCCGACCAGCTTGCCAGGAGCTGCTTATCAATTCACGAGGCAGGATGATTATGGACCTTACGCGATCATAAAATTTTCTCAAAAGTACACTTCATTGGGTTTTATAGTAAGACTCAATGAATGGCAAGCAAAGGATGTCTCGGAAGACAGATTTCAGGATATACCTTCTTCTGGTATTGCAGAAATATGGGTAGTTCAGGGTCAGCATGATTGGTACACAGATCCAAACAAAATTGACATTTCGCCAAGAGCAATGGGAACGTTTTTGAATTCACTGAACACCATTGATGCGTTTCTAACGAATTCAGTAGACACAAAGCAATGGAGACAAAACGTAAAAGTCACTGTCAATGGTAAAAATTGGCCAATAGAAAGTGTTCACCCGGCTTTGCCTGGGGGTATTACCAAAACGAACTACATTGAAATAAAATTAGCTCGTGCTTTATCAACATACGATGTGGCAGATCCTATTGTGTTGAAAATAAAAGGCTTTAGCCCTTCTACTGTTTATGTTTACAAAGCGCTCAACGATCCAAAATTTTACTATGATGGTCGACTTGGACCTATTTATTCACCAACTTTGACCACATTTAAAGTTTGGTCGCCGGTATCAAAGAACGTCAGCGTTTTACTCTATAAGTCTGCAAATGCCTCAAAGCCTTACGCCACTTATTCAATGACTCGAAACAACGAAGGAGTCTGGAAAGTTAGTGTTAAAGGTGATTTGAACGGTATTTATTACCTTTACGAGTTTAACTCTTACGGCAAGATTCGGACAGCTCCCGATATCTATTGTTATGCAGCTGATATGTACAATCGAAAATCTATGATCGTGAATTTGAAAAAAACGAACCCTAAAGATTGGGAAAATGACATTTCTCCAAATCTTCTTCACCAAACTGACGCGATAATATACGAAGTGAACGTCAGAGATTTTACTTCGAAAGAAAGCTCTAAAGTTCCGGAGAAATATCGTGGCAAATACCTTGGGTTCACGGTTCATGGAACGAATTACCATGGGATTCCTACAGGCATTGACCACTTAGAAGCTCTTGGGATTACGGATGTTCACTTGATGCCGATCCAAGATTTTTGGAATTCGCCTTTTGAACAATACAATTGGGGTTACGTTACATATCTTTTCAACGTCCCAGAAGCCCAGTATTCTACACAGCCATCCGAACCCGCCAAAACGATCGAAGAAGTTAAAGAGATGATTGAGGCAATTCATCGATCAGGTATAGGTGTGATATTGGATGCTGTTTACAATCACACCTCAGGTGTTGGAAAATATTCGCCTTTCGATCAAACAGTGCCATACTATTATTACAGAATAGATAAAAAGGGAACTTATCTTAACCAATCGGGAGTCGGCAACGCAATAGCAACTGAAAATTCAATGGCAAGAAAGTACATACTCGATTCGTTGAAATATTGGGTCAAAGAATACCACGTAAACGGATTTAGATTTGATCTTCTTGGCCTCTACGATCCGCAAACCGTTAAAGAAATAGTGACAGAATTGAGGAAGATCGATCCGAATATACTGCTTTACGGTGAACCATGGGGAGGATGGGGCATTACCCCACTCTTTGGGAAAGGCGATCAAAGAGGTATGCACATCGCACTATTCAACGATAACTTAAGAGATGCAATTATTGGGAGTGTATTCAATCAAAGGGCAAAAGGTTTTATTGAAGGAATCAACTCAAAAAATATTGCAATTGAACGTGGAGTGGTAGGAGAAATCAGGTACACCCCTCTTATATCTGGTTTCACCTCTCAACCAGATGAAACGATAAACTACGTTACCTCTCACGACAACTACACGCTTTGGGACAAGATAGGTGCAGCCGAACCTAAATGGACCATGGAACAGAAAAAAAGCGCTCAAAAACTCGCTAATGCCGTAATCTTAACTTCTCAAGGAATTCCATTTATCGCTGGAGGGGTAGAATTCGCACGTACCAAAAATGGAAATGGAAACAGCTACAATGCCGGAGATGCTGTGAATGGTTTTGATTGGTCAAGATTGGAAAAATTCGAAGATGTGGACGATTATTACACAGGGCTTATAAAATTGAGAAAAGAGCATCCGGCGTTTAGAATGTCTGAGACCAATCAGATTAAAAAACACATCTTCTTCTTCCCCAAACAGTTCAAGCAAGTTACCAAATACTTAAAAGCACCTCTAACGATGGTTGCGTATGAAATAAAGGGAAGTGCGAATGGAGATAGTTGGAAAAACATAATTGTGATATACAATGGAGAGACCTCTTATGTGAAATTCAAACTTCCATCTGGTGATTGGAACTTGGTCGTTGATAAAGAACACGCAGGTACAAAGACAATCAAGAAAGTTTCTGGTACAATTGAAATTGCACCAACTTCTGCATACGTTCTGAATCAAAATTAAAAGGCAAATT
>CAYYEU010000139.1:0-2986 GCA_964470975.1 uncultured Mesoaciditoga sp.
AGGAAGGTGCTGGAAGAAAGAACATTCTATCGGCGATCGAAGACAGTTTAAAAAAGCTTCAAACTGACTACGTGGATCTTTACCAGATTCATTGTTGGGATGAAACAACGCCACTTGAAGAGACCATGGAAACGTTGAACAGCCTTGTCAAAAAAGGGTACGTTAGGTATGTAGGGGTATCCAATTTTTCGGGATGGCAAATAGAAAAAGCCCTACGAGTCGCCGAAGTTCATGGATACGAAAAGATCGTATCTGCCCAAATGCAGTACAGTTTGGTCGTAAGGGACATAGAAATGGAAGTTTTGCCGGTTTGCAGAGCTGAAGGGATGAGCATAATGGCTTGGGGACCGTTAGGTGGAGGGTTTTTAAGTGGAAAATACAGATCAGGAGAAAGACCAAAAGAAGGAAGAATTTCCCATGCAGCCGATGACTGGGAAGAATCATGGAAAAGAAGGGCCACCGAGAGAAACTTCAAGATACTCGCCAAATTGGAAGAAATGGCTAAAAAGCACTCCAAAAAGGTTCCGCAGGTCGCCCTGAACTGGATCTTATCTCAAAATGTTTTCCCAATCCTTGGGGCTAGAACGTTGGAACAGATAAAAGACAATATGGGAGCGGTTGGTTGGACGTTAAGTGATGAAGAGTTGAGAGAAATAGATAAAGTAAGTCGCTTGGAAGAAAGATACCCTTACAGATTCATAAAATGGGCGAATGGCAAGAGGGGATTCTGAATGCTGTATCGTGAGTTCGGGAAAACAGGCGTAAAGGTATCAGCACTTGGCTTCGGATGTATGCGCTTGCCAGTCATTGATAACGATTATTCAAAAATTGACGAACCTCAAGCGATAAAAATGATAAGGTATGCCATAGACAATGGGCTAAACTACGTGGACACAGCATATCCTTATCACGAAGGGAAAAGCGAGCCTTTTGTTGCAAAGGCGTTGAAAGACGGATACAGACAAAAAGTTAATCTGGCCACAAAACTTCCTGTCTGGCTTGCAGAAAAACATGAAGATTTCGATACACTTTTAAATAAGCAGCTTTCCAGATTAGAAACGGATCATATCGACTTCTACCTTCTTCACGCTTTGAATCAAGAAAGATTTGAAAAAATATCGAATCTCGGGGTTTTTGATTTCATCAAACGTGCCATTTCAGATAGACGAATACGCCACATAGGATTTTCCTTTCACGATGAATTCAAAACCTTTAAAAAAATAGTCGATTCTTACGAATGGGATTTTTGCCAAATTCAGTTCAACTACGTGGACGAAAACTATCAAGCCGGAATTGCCGGAATGAGATATGCGGCAAATAAAGGCATGGCAGTGATTGCGATGGAGCCGATAAAGGGCGGGAAATTATCCAACATTCCAGAAGATGCAAAGATGATTTTTTCTAGCGTGAAACCAGGAAGAACGCCCGCCGCATGGGCACTCAGATGGGTTTGGAATCATCCAGAAGTGTCCCTGCTTTTAAGTGGAATGAGCACAATGGAGCAAGTCGTTGAAAACGTTGAGACTGCTGATGATGCCTTGACTAATTCATTGACACTGGAAGAACTTGACGCCATAGAAAAAGTCAAGATGGTTTACAGACAAAGGATGAAAGTGGATTGTACACATTGCAACTATTGTATGCCATGCCCAAACGGTGTGAACATTCCAGGTATTTTCGAACTTTACAACAACGCCTCTATGTTCGACGCCTACGAAGAATCAATGAACCAATATAAAGAACTCGTTAAAATAGGTGCAGATGCCTCGAAGTGTGTTGAATGCGGAGATTGTGAGAAAGTTTGCCCTCAAAAGCTCCCCATAAGAGACTTGTTGAAAGAAGCAAGAGGTGTCCTTGAAGTTTAGGAGATGGTGAAGATGGAAAAACGGACGTTGGGAAAAACTGGAATTAAGGTTTCCATGTTAGGACTTGGGGGATTTCATATGCTCGAGATTTCGAAAGATCTTGTGTCAGATCTTATGAGCATTTACCTCGACAAAGGAGGAAATTACGTTGAAACGGCTGCGGAATACGGTGATGGGGAATCGGAGAAAAGAATATCCTATGCCCTTAACGGCCGAAGAAACGATGTGGTGCTGGTAAGCAAATGTCACGCAAGAGACAAAGAAGGAGCTCGAAAATTTGTTGAAAGAACCCTAAAAAACCTTCAAACCGACCATCTTGACATACTTTTCCTTCATCACGTGACAAAACAAGAAGATGTTGATGCGCTTTTGAAAAGACCTTCCGCGCTTGATTACATCTTCGAAGCTAAGGAAAAGGGAATGATCAGAGCAATAGGCGTATCTTTTCACGGCCTTCCGGATTACGCCTTGAAATTGCTCAAAACTCAGGAATTGGATGTTGCAATGACAGGTTTTAACTATTACGATAGATTCAATTTTCCGTCCACTTTTGAAGAGTTCTTACCGTACGCCAGATCGAAAAATATGGGGATAGTGGGTATGAAAGCTGTAGCCGATGGGTATCTTTACAGATCTGCCGAAGATGCTTTTAGATACGCGCTTTCTCAAGATATAGACATCATGGTTGCGGGAGCGAACTCCAAAGAGATGCTTCTCAAAGATATATCCATAGTTGACAATTTCAAACCGATGAGTCCCAAATCGATGGAAAACCTGTATTTCAGGGCGCCGGAATTGAACGCGTACGTTTGCAGGCAATGTAACAAATGCTTGCCTTGTCCAGAGGGTATAGACATTCCAAAGATATTCATGTACGAGGGGTGGTACGACAGACAGATGAGGGATTACAAACCTCACGAAGCACCCGATTACGCTTTAAGGGAAAGATTGGCGTTTTGGTTTGGAAACCAAAATGAAGCAGTTGAAGCTTACAAAAAATTGGATAAAAACTTCAAAGACTGTACGAACTGTGGGCTGTGCGTGGATAGGTGCCCTTACGACTTGCAAGTTGTCGACAAACTCAGGCTTGTGCATTTCAAGCTTGGTAACGGTGAGATGTT
>CAYYEU010000140.1:0-2926 GCA_964470975.1 uncultured Mesoaciditoga sp.
CCATCGGCATCCTCTTTGCTTAGCAAACCTTTCTCATAGGCTTCCATTGCCCATGCGAGCGTAACTCCGGCCGAAATGCCATCTACTCCAGCTCTATCACATATTTCGTTAAGTTTTGCCGTAACTTCAATGTTATCTATTCCGAGATCTCCACCAAGAGAATACAGCAATTCGTACTCCACACCGTCAACGCGTGTTCCAGCGTACTTACCTTCTTTTATGGATATGTATCTACCACAAGGTTTTGTACAATTTGGACACGGGTGAAGTTTTTCCGTGTATTTTAGAGCCCAGTAGTAAGGATCAAGTGGAGATTTCCCATCTTCATGAGAGTTGAAGCTTTCTTCAAAAGAGCTTTCATTCCAATTCTTCACCGGGAAAACGCCTCTCTCTTTGTTGACCCAATCGAAAAACTCCGCTGATCCGTAGGCCATATCAAGTTTCTTGGCTTCCGATTCGTTTATTATTTCATTCCATTTCTTTATTTCATTTATCAAAGTTTTTTTGTCGGCGTATTCTACTTTATTTGTACCTCTTACGGCAATGGCTTTAAGCATCTTGCTTCCCATAACGGCCCCTCCGCCACTTCTTGCCGATTGTCTTTCCTCAAAATCTATGTCTGCTATTCTTAACATTTTTTCGCCAGCAGTTCCTATGGCACACGTCCTGAACCCATTCCCAAATTCTTTTTTCAATTCATCTTGCGTCTCTATCGCGTCTTTTCCCCAAAGTTCGAATGCGTCTTTAATTTCCACTTTTTCGTTGTCTATGAGAAGATAAACAGGTTTATCACTCTTTCCAGCAACGATGAGAGCATCGAATCCTGCTTTTTTCAAGGAAACTCCCATGTAGGCACCACTCACGCTTCTGCCAAATGCGTTGGTTTGCGGAGATTTGAAGGTAACGGTGGTTTTAGAAGCTGTTGGTAGTCCTGTCCCAATCAAGAGGCCAGGAACAATGATCAAAGGGTTTTCTGGCGAAAGTGGTTCTATTGCCGGCTTTGCAATATCGAAAAGTAGCCTGCTTGCGAGTCCCAAGCCGCCGAGATATTTCTCGTAAACCTCGCTTGACAGTTTCTCAACTTTAATTTCTTTCGTTGAAAGATCAATCCAAAGTATTTTCCCGTGTACTCCCTTCATAGAAAAGCACCTCACTTTTTGTGTTTTTTACACGACATTTTTTTCGCTCTTGATTTGTCCTTTAAATCTTTGTGTGTTTAAATTGCTGACGTTCATCGTTTTTGAATGACCGTACACTATCATTTCAGCGACAGCTTCACCTACAGCGGGGGCTAACATGAAACCATGTCCGCTGAATCCGACAGCAAAAATGTACCTTGACACGTTCTCTGCCTCATCTATTATGGGTTGCGCATCTGGAGAAACGTTGTAGGCTCCAGACCATTGTCTCACAATATGAAGATGATTCATGAATGGAAAATCATGAACCATTTTTGGTGCCATTTCTTCTAAAAATTCCACTGTGTGTCCTAAATTGTTGCCTTGTGCCGGCTCTTTATCACTTTGTCCCATGACAAATGAACCGTGCATTGTTTGTCGAACGTAATAATCCTTTTTGAAGCTGATCACCATCGGATCGAGCACGTGGTTAACGCCTTCTGTGACAAGAATCTGGTGTCTTTCGCTATGTGTGGGAATATTGATGTTCGCCATTAATCCAACCTCATGCGAAAAGCCACCTGCCGCATTGATCACCGTATTTGTCTTGACGTAACCTTTGCTTGTTTGTACACCCACAATTCCACCGTTTTGAATGTCTATTCCTTCAACTGTAGTATGTGTGTTCAGATCCACTCCCATGCGCTTTATCGCTGTAGCATATGCTATATTTGCGATCTGCGGGTTTGCATGACCGTCGTTAGGACACCATGTACCACCAACAACCCCTTCCAAGTTCATAAAGGGGAATTTCTTCTTTATCTCTTTGGGGATCAGCAATTGAACGTTTAACCCTTCTTGAGTTTGCATTTTAACGTTGTTTTCAAAATCGCTCATTTCTTCATCCGAATAGGCAAGCAATAAATATCCACCTTCATAGTATTCAATGTCCATTCCTACGTCTTCACGAAATCTCCTGAAGAGTTCAACACTTCTCATTGCAAGTCGAACGTTCATTGGAGAAGTCCACTGTTGCCTTATTCCTCCGCCACATCTTCCCGTTGAACCGGAAGATATATATGTTTTTTCAAATACAGATATATCTTTGACTCCTAATTTTGCAAGGTTAAATGCGATAGACGTGCCTATTATTCCTCCACCTATTATAACAACAGATGCTTTAGGGATCATTTATCATCACCGTCTTTCAAAAAAGTGGAAAATTCCACGGGTTTTACAGGTGGACGCGAAGTACCATGAGATAAATTTGAAATTGGCACTCCTGTTTTTCTCGAAAGAATGCCCAAAACAACGAGCTTGCAATTTTTTCCTCCACAAGGTCCCATAGTAACGCGTGTCAGCCTTTTTAACTCTTCAAAATCTGTGATCCCATTATCGATGGCATGCTCTATTTCATCTAACGTAACTTCTTCACAGCGGCAGATTATGGGGCTCTCCTTTTTGGGAAAGGAGAAGTGTCTTACGGACTGTGAGAATTCGATCGGAATTTTGGCGTAAACGATGTTGGTCTTATTTGAGTATTTTGTAACCCTTTCAACCGTTGCATCGCAGACGTAATTTCCTTCTTTGTTCATAGCCCACATCTTTTGCCCCTTTGCAGGTAAAGGAAGAAGCTCGTACGGGATCCCAACGAGTGCCGTTTGATTCTCCTTATCTTCTTTCAACATAAAAATCGCAAGTCCTGGGCATGCGTTTACACAAGTTCCACAACCAGTACACTTGTCAGGATTCAAAACGGGGGTGCTGTTGAGATTCTCACCTATGTAAATGGCTCCGAATGGGCAAGA
>CAYYEU010000141.1:0-2924 GCA_964470975.1 uncultured Mesoaciditoga sp.
TTTCTCCAAATGAATGGCATGATAGCGTGTTTGAGATCGATTATGAAAAATTGATTTCCAACGGGGTAAAACTCTTCGTATTCGATATGGACAACACGCTTGCAAAATGGAGGGCAGCTACTTTGAGTGAAAGAACTTTGAAACTTTTGAGAGAACTTTCAGAAAAGGCACGCGTGGCCATACTGTCAAACGGAAAATCACTTTCTCTGGATTGGATTTCGAAAAATGTCGATATAACCGTTGTAAAGCGCGCTCATAAACCGCTTACTTCTAAATTCATAAAAATGATAAAGGAGTACAAGATCTCAAAGAGTGAAGTGGTCGTCATAGGAGATCAACTTTTCACAGACGTGCTGATGGCCAACCTTACGGGCGTGTATTCTATAAAAGTCAAACCGATCTCCACGGAGGAGATTTTATTCACCAAGTTTCTCAGAATTCTTGAAAAGATCGTAAAGCCTTTGATAAAACCAAAACCTGCGATGAAAACTAAAGATGAAGATGTGAAAAGAAAAGTAAGGAGTTAGGGGGAATTGACATAAGGGCGACTGTTTTAGGAAAGAAAGGGGAAATTCCAGAGCTTTCGTCTTTACTTTCTTCGTTTACGCTCCGACTCAACACCGCTGAGACGGTGCGTGCCTGTGTTGAAGAATTGAAAAAAATTTCGTCGAATTTTTTCAATGTCAGTTGGTCTTCTTACGTTTCAGATGAGGATACGTTTGGAGAAAAATTAGACCAACAAACTTTGAATTTTGCACGTTGGGCGATTCGTAAACATCGACTTTCCATCACCCCACTTGGAAGTTTCATAGTCTTTTTTGTTCCCTTGTTCAGTAGAACGAAGGACTTGGGCGTGTTGGTGATGGGAACAAAAAGCGATGTGAATGATATCACCCGGGGCGTCATAGATGTTGAAAGCTTTTTAGCTTTTGAAACCTCAATGGTCATAGAAAACATGAAACTCACCAAAGAGCTTGTCAAAAGAAATGAAGAGGTTATCGAATCCAAGTATTATCTTGAAAATGTTTTGAATTCCCTTAAATACGCCGTAGTGGTTGAAGACATTTACAGGAACGAAGAATTTTCAAACCTTCCTTACAGAGATCTTATAACAGACAATCCAGAATTGAGAGAGCAGATCAAAGAAATGGTCAACATTTCTTTTGTTGACAGAATTGAAATATCCAACGAGCTTGAAAGCGATAAGAATTTTTATAGCGTTCACGTTGTACCCGTTGAATTATCCTCTGGTCTCAAAGTTGTGGCCTCTATTCAAAACATAACTAACACAAAGGAATTAGAGCGGCTCCAAAAAATAAACAGAATGAAAAATGATTTCGTTGCCAGCGTATCTCACGAGCTAAAAACGCCTTTGTCTGCGATACTTGCTTATTCTGAAACTATTTTGGATTCGGTTGACGATCTTGATCCTGAGACTCTTAAACAATTCGTTGGCACGATTAAAAATGAGGGAGAACATTTGCAATCCATCGTAAGTGATATGTTGGATTTTTCCAAGCTTGAATCTGACAGTTTCCCGATGAGCTTCAAAAGAATAGATCTTATCAAGGTGCTTAAAGAATCCTATGAAGGGCTTAAAGCACGGGCTATGGAGAACGGAATGAAGTTTGAAATATCGATTCCTCAAGATATTGTGAATGCTTATGTAACTGCGGATCCAAAAAGAATAAGGCAAGTTGTGGATAATTTGGTAGTTAACGCTTTTAAATACGATGACGATCTTTCGCCCCAGATAACGATGAAGTTGTACGATGAAGGGAATGATTACATTGTGGAAGTGCACGACAATGGAAAATCCATTCCAATAGAAGAACGGGAAAGAATATTTCAGAAATTCTACAGGATGGAGACGATGAAAGCTAAAGCGTCTGGAACGGGATTGGGTTTGGCATTGGCAAAAGAGATAATAGAGAAACACCATGGTAAAATATGGACTGAAGGCAAAGAAACGTGCGTTTTTAAATTTTCTCTTCCAAAAAAAGATTGGCTGACTTGATCTTGGAAGTGATGAAGGTGTTAAATGGCGAAGACTTTAAATGATATTCTCGAAAAACTTGATTCGATTCCAACACCAAGTTTTGTCGTCTCAAAGGTCATGGAGCTTGTATCTCAACCAGGAGTTTCTGCCTCAGAGCTTACAGAAGTTATAGAAAAAGATCCGAATTTGACGGTAAGAGTAATGAAACTGGCAAATTCGGCTTATTACGGTCTCCCTCAAAAAATATCAACGCTATCTCATGCTGTGATGATACTTGGATTCAAAACTGTTAGAAATCTTGTTACAAGTGTATACATGCATGATGCTTTTTTCACGTCTAACCTGAAAACAAAAGCAGTCAGAATGGATAAGCTCTGGTGGCATTTAGTCACAACTGCTATAGCCACTGAGAACATATCCAATGCTGTTGGATATATAAACAAAGAAGAGACATTTTTAGTGGGCATGGTTCATGATCTTGGGAAGATAATAATAGCCCAACTTTTTCCAAGCTACGTGGATGCGATAATTCAACTTGCATCTGCATCTTCAATCACGTATTGGCAATCCGAAAACAAATTGGGAATTCCAGATCATGTTTCCGTTATCGATCACCTTATGGAGAAATGGAAATTTCCTCGTGAAATACGAACGGCGGTGAGTTTTCATCACGATCCTGAAGGAGTCGAAGAGGAAAATTTAAAAGATATAACTTACATTTCACACGCTGCGGATATCGTGGCAAATGTGTTGGATCCAACGGCTTCCGGAAATTATGCAATTCCTATCATGAACAAAACAGTTTGGGCCTATTTGAAGCTCAACGGTTCTTTACTTCTGGAGATTACCAAGGACACTCGGGAGATGACCAAAAAAGCCACGGATTTTTTTAACATGTAAAAACGAAAGCCCATCGAATCCTCGA
>CAYYEU010000142.1:0-2890 GCA_964470975.1 uncultured Mesoaciditoga sp.
GGAATAAAACCAGAAGAAACGTTGCTTGTAAGTGCAAAAACAGGCGAAGGTGTGCCAGAGCTTATGAAAGAAGTGGTGAAACGAATTCCTGCCCCGTCTGGAAACCCCGATGATAAATTGAGAGCACTTATCTTCGATGCGAATTACGATTCTTATAAGGGTGTGGTAGCTCACGTAAGAGTGTTTGAAGGGAAAGTTTCTACGCACGATGTGATCCAAATGATGTCCACCAAAGCGACTCATGAGGTTATGGAAGTCGGAATTTTCTCGCCGTACATGTCACCTGTGAAAACACTTTCTGCTGGCGAAGTTGGCTACGTTGCGGCCTCCATGAGAGGAGCTGACCAGGCGCGCGTTGGCGATACGATAACTTTGGAAAGCGATCCGGCAGACAGTCCTTTGCCTGGTTACAAAGAGGCAAAACCAGTTGTTTACTCTGGATTGTACCCTTCGGACCCAAAAGATTATGAAGAACTCAGGAAAGGGCTTGATCGATTCAAATTGAACGATGCAGCCTTTACTTTCGAACCAGACAACTCCTCTGCCCTGGGATTTGGATTTAGGTGCGGTTTTTTAGGTCTTTTACACATGGAAATAGTCATTGAAAGATTGGAAAGGGAATTTGGCTTGGATGTGATTGCAACCGCTCCAAACGTTGTTTACGAAGTAACGATGAACGATGGAGCGATCGTGAAGATCACGGATCCGTCGCGAATGCCAAGAGATGGAGAATACATTAAGATAAGAGAGCCCTACGTTGATTTGAGCGTTATCACTCCTGTGGAATCGATGGGAGTGATTGTGGGATTTATTCAAAATGAAAAGCGCGGTGAATTCATTTCGACGGAAAATGCAGGTAAAAATAGGATAGCGTTGAATTTTAAAATGCCAATGGCCGAAATGATATTCGATTTTTTTGATAAAATCAAAGCCATCAGCCATGGATACGCGTCTATGGATTATGAATTCTCAAATTACAGAGCTTCAAAACTCGTTAAAATCGGGGTACTTATAAACAAAGAGCCTGTTGAAGCACTAAGTACCCTTGTTCATGAAGATAAAGCTTACAAGATAGCCAAAGCACTTGTGGAAAGTATAGCCGAGAAAATGCCTCGACAGCAATTCGAAATTCCAATTCAAGCCACCGCACGTGGTAGAATAATTGCGCGTGCAACGGTTAAAGCTTATAGAAAAGACGTCCTTGCAAAATGTTATGGTGGAGACGTTACAAGAAAGATGAAACTCTTGAAGAAACAAAAAGAAGGGAAGAAAAAAATGCGAATGCTTGGCAACGTAATTATCCCGAAAAATGTATTCCTATCTATTTTAAGCCTTGGGAAGGAGGACAAAAGTTGAAAATATCTACGGAGCTTAAAATACTCATATCACTTGTGTTGGTCGCGGTAGGAATGTGGCTCGTGTTTTCAATGGGTGACAATATGGGCAAAGCGGTAACTGGGGTGATAACAGCTGGTCCAAACGCGAATATGGATCATTTAGATCCCATATACACCAACGCACTCGTTACGGCTGGTACTTATGAAATAATATCCAAGAATCTCTCTCAAGAGGATGTTTCTAAAATGTTTTGGAACACGTACTTGGGTAAAAATGTGAAATCGGTGAAGATATTGAAAAAGGTGAAATTGAATAAAGAAGATTTGAAGAAAGCATTCCAAGATTACACCTTCGTCAATTCAAATTCCTTGGCTTTTTTAGAGAAGGCAGGCTATGTTGGTAAAAATGTCCAAGCCAGCCAATTGAATTCGCGTTTGCTTAACTACAACAAATCAACCATACAAACGATGCTTTCGGTAAGAGAGGGCATTCCCCAATTCGTGGCTTATAAACTTGAGACTGAATTTACTTTTGACAATGGTAAAAGCGAAAAACGAAATGTTATCGTGATGAGAGTCGTTTCGTCTGCCACGGGCCAGCCTTACAAACATTTAAGATGGGCAGTAAGTAAAGTATATCAATGAACACGTCTAATTTGATAAAACTTCAAAGAAAGCTTTCATCGAAAGTCATTTTGAAAGGAATGGAAGGTACGCCAAAGCTCGTTGCGGGATTCGATCTTTCTTTTCCAAATAAAGAATTGGCTCTTGCTGTTGGTGTGGTGTTGAAGTATCCTGAACTCGATCTCGTTGAAATGAAATGGACCACTTTGAAAGTAGATATTCCTTACATCCCTGGTTTGTTGAGTTTTAGAGAAGGACCCGCAATAAAAAAAGTTTACTCTATGCTGGAAAACGATCCGGATCTTCTCTTCTTTGACGGTCAAGGGATAGCCCATCCACGAAAACTTGGATTGGCCGCTCACATAGCTTTGGAATTGAACAAGCCCTCGATAGGAGTGGCAAAATCCCATCTTTTTGGGAAATACGAATTACCCTCTGAAAAACGCGGAGACTTTGAGTACCTTTACGACGGCGAAGAAAAAATAGGCGTAGTTCTTAGAACCAAAGATCGCGTCAAACCTCTATTCGTTTCCCCCGGAAGCTTCGTTGACATTTCTGATTGCGTGAAGTACACACTCTCGACGTGCAAGGGTTACAGGTTGCCGGAGCCAACTCGACTGGCGGATTTTTACACCAAGAAATTGAAAAAAGAGGTGAAATTCATTTGAAAGACGAAAAAGATCTGTCGGTTCAAGCAGATTCCATTTATTTAGTTTCATTAATGCTTGCCCAGATCACAATTTGGTTGTTGGTCATGCTGTTAGTTTACTCAGAATTCAAGATAGGAATGGAATCTCTTTCTGCCAACATGTCCAAAATGATCGTTGTTGCAGCTATCACCGCAGGACTGGTAGCACTTTCTTTTTTTCTTACGAGGCTTGGAAAAAGAAGAATAAAGAACATTAGAAAAAAAGAAAATGAGTGACTTT
>CAYYEU010000143.1:0-2879 GCA_964470975.1 uncultured Mesoaciditoga sp.
TTTCGACTTTGATGTACATTTTGATGGGGTGGATGGCGATATTCATCTTAAAAGACATAATGGCAAGCGTCCCGTTGAATGGGGTTATTCTGTTAGTGCTTGGAGGAGTGGCGTACACTGTTGGAGCGTTCTTTTACATTTGGCGAAAGATGCCCTATCATCACGCAATATGGCACCTTTTTGTGCTTGCGGGAAGTCTCTTTCATTTTTTCACCATTTTACTCTACGTTAGATAATACTGAAAAAGCCCTCCTTTTCAAGGAAGGCTTTTTAGATACCCAATGAGTTTCTTGAATGCACGTGCGCGATGGCTTATCTCATTTTTTACATCTGGGGGCAACTGTGCCATGGTTTTGTTGTACTTTTGTGGAATGAAAATTGGATCGTAGCCGAACCCATTCTTTCCGCGTTGCTCACGGGAGATCTTCCCCTCAATTACCCCCTCAAAAATGTGTGGCGTTCCATCGTAATAAACGGCAACGCATTTGAAGCGCGCCGTTCTTTTTTCTTCAGGAACGTCGTTCATCATCTCCAATATCTTGGCGTTCTTTTCCTCATAGGGTTTTCCCTTCATGAAGCGCGCCGATTTTATTCCCAAGAGACCATTCAACGCATCTATTTCGAGTCCTGAATCGTCAGCAATAACTGGCAACCTTTCACGTTCGTAGGTGAACTTCGCTTTCTTAACGGCGTTTTCGCTAAAAGTTTTGCCATCCTCTTCAACTTCGAATGCTCTTGGAACGAATTCAAAATCTATGTCTGCTATCTGAGAAATTTCTTTTATTTTGTGGGTATTAGAAGTTGCCAAAATGATTTTCACCCTTTGTTCTCCTTCTTGGTTACTTTCCTTCTTGCTTTTTTCTTGGATGCTTTTTTCTTTTCTAACTTCGAAACCCTTTCAAGCTCTTTGCAAACCAAATAATTAACGCTTTCTTTTGGGTAATTCATCTGTTTGTTCATTTTGCCTGCGGTTTTCCCCATGGTGATTTCTATGGCCTCGTCCACCGTCTTCACTGACCATATATGGAACTTTTCTTTTTTCACAGCTTCCACAACTTCTGAGCTTAAAACGAGATCACCTACGTTCAACGCGGGGATTATCACTCCCTGTTCGCCTGTCAATCCTTTGTCTTTACACACTTTGAAGAAGCCTTCAATCTTGTAAGGAACTCCCCCAACAGGTTGTACATCTCCATGTTGATTTACAGAACCGGTAACGGCCAGAGACTGTTTTATCGGCACTTTAGAAAGTGCTGACACCAACGCCAACGTTTCTGCAACGGAAGCGCTGTCACCGTCTACCATCGAGTAGGTTTGTTCGAAACTCAGAGTTGCTGCAAGGGAAAGGCGGTTCTTTTGTGCATATTTTGAAGAAAAATAACTTGACAAGATCAAAACAGCTTTTGTAAATATCTTTCCAGACATATTTGCTTCCCTTTGAATATCCACCACTCCATGTTCGCCAAGATAGGTTTTTGCCGTGATCTTAACAGGAAGTCCAAAAGGATGTTCGGCCATTTCCAAAACTGTTAAGCCGTTCACCTGTCCAACGTGCTTTCCTGAGGTCTCTATCATGATCTCGCCACGTTTCACGTACTCCAACATGTGATCTTCTTCGAGCGAATAGCGCATTTCCATGGCTCGCAAGGCTTCTTCAACAGCTTTGGCATCTATCACACGTTTTTTCATGTTGCGTGCTTTTCTATCGCTTTCCACCAAGAGAGACATGATCTTGTTAGCCTGTGTGGACAATTTATCTCTCTTTTCAACAAGACGCATCCCATACTTCAAGATCTCCTCTATGCCGGACTTGTTCAAATTCAGCAATTTCTTGGACTTCACCATGGATTTCAACAAATAAAGGTAATAATTTATTCCGTGCTTGTCCAAATCAAGTTCCCAGTCAAAAGGTGCCTTCATCTTGAAAAATTTCCTGAAATCCGCTTCATACTTGTAAAGAAGATCGTAAATCCAAGGTTCGCCGATCATTATTATCTTCAAATTGACTTCTATCGGTTCTGGGTTAAGTGTTACGGTTATGCCGTATCCAAGGTGATCTTGAATGTTTTCTATTTTCAATTTTCCACTGTTAAGAAGTCTTTTAATGCCATCCCAGGCAAACGCCGATTTGAGCAAGTCATCTGCATTGAGTATCAAGAATCCTCCATTCGCACGATGAAAGACACCAGGCCTTATGAATCTAAAGTCAGTCTGAAGTGCTCCCATTGTTGAATAATATTCGACTTTACCGAAAAGATTGGCATAGGTTGGATTGAATTCCTCTATGACAGGGGCTCCTTTTGTTTCCGAATTGTCCACTATGATGTTCACATCGTAACGTCCCATGAATTTTTCCTTATCCACTTTTTCATTTCTGAGAATGGATAAGCTGTTTAGAATATCATTTTTAATTCTTTTAACGTGATCTATCGCATTTGAATTTCCTTTGAACTTCACCACAAGTTCGTCAAAAATAGGATCTACGGCAAATTTTGCGATTTCCCTATCTAATTTATCGATCTTCGATGCAAGTTCCCTGTCCAAATTTCTTGACTTGTGTACAGTTCCATCGATAAGACGTTTAACTTTTAATATGTTGTCTTCGTACTTCTTCTTCAATTCAGGTGCAAGTTTTTCGTATTCTTCTTGGCTTAACGGTTTTCCGTAGGCAACTGGTATGGTGATTATGCCTGTTGGACCTATTTGAACCGCGAATCCAAGTTCCAGGCTTTTTTGATTCAAACCGTCCCAAATTTCTTTTTTCTTCGTGGCGTATTTTTCTTCAAGTTCTCCGTGCCTTTTTTCGTAATCTGTACTGTTGAATGCTTTGGTTATCGACTCTAAAACTTCCTTTTTTAAGTTGTTGATCGTGGATTTAA
>CAYYEU010000144.1:0-2853 GCA_964470975.1 uncultured Mesoaciditoga sp.
ACCTCACCATATCCACAAGTGTCTGTATCATGGAGTTCACAGTTGAAACCACTCTTGCTGAGGCTGTATAAGCGTTTTGATAGAGTAACATCTGAGACATTTCATCGTTTACAGAAACGCTTGAGACCTGCTTTCTATCCAATTCAATCTGATTTACCAATGAATTCGTATTTTCGTGCATGGCAGAGGCACTTTGACCTTCAACTCCCATATTGCTTACCAGTGTTCCAAAGAAAATATCCATAGATTGGGTGTTGTTCTTATCAATTGATTTCAAATTGACTATCATCTGCATTCCACCAGAGTTTTGAGCACCTGTTGGAGTTACCACTCCAATAGATGAACCAGATAAAAAAGTTGGGCTAAAATCCGTTGCAATACGTGTGGGATCTGAAACCACAGCCGAATTTATCTCAACGTGCATAACCTGATCTTTGGAAGGGACCAAAAGAGAATTCTGAGTGTCGCTCAGATATTGTTTTAAGTCCACTGAATCCCCATCCATTTTGAATCCCATTGCAAGTAAAAACGCCTTTCCATTACTGGAGAGGTCTGATATTTTGATGGGATTATCTTTTCCGTTTTGATCATCGTGCCTGAGAAGATCGTAATTTGCGCTGTCCGTTGCCCTAATCACCAAGTTTCCTCTCGGGGAGAGAGAGAGCTCTACTCCCACACGTGCAGAATTCACTTTAGAAATGAGTGAATTGAGTGAATCATCAGAAGCGTTGAGTTTTATATTTGCGCCGTTTACATTTAAGCTAACGTCTCCTGTAACGCCTGGAAATATATCTGAAATTTTTTTGCTTGGATCGTAAACGTAACCATCGGGCGGATTCGAAGACGATATTTTGAAAAGGGCCGTTGATTGTCCTGAAACGGCGTTGAACCTAAACAAAGACTGACCGTGATTCCCGTTTTGATCGTATGACTGCTCAAGAATGGTGTTAACTTTATCCGACAAATTGAGAACCAGACCGTTGAGTGCCTTTTCATATTTTCCAACGACTTCGTCTCGCAAATGAAAAAGAGAGCCTATTTTTCCGTTTTTGAAATTCAAAGGTGTGTTGTTAGCACTTAAAAATGCCTTGTTAGGCTCACCATTTACTTTTTGAAATTTTATGGGAACGTATTTTTGACCAGATAAAACGTTGTTTCCTCTTATCGTTAGTGATATCTCCCCATCTTTAAACGTCGTAACGCTGAAGTCAGTTTCTTTCGATAATTTATCCAGTAACAAATCTCTTTTATCCAAAAGATCGTTTGGGTGATTTCCAAGAACCGATGATTCCCTTATTTTGACGTTCAGATCTGCGATGCTCTTCAATGTCGAATTCAAGTTGCCGGCTTCAGTTTCAATTTGGTGAGTGTAATCACTTTTCATATCTTCGAAGCTGGTGTAAATGCTCTGAGCTTTTTCAATCAACGCTTTTGCTGACTGAACGAATTCCGATTTAGCACCTACACTTGTAGGGGTAGTCGCAACTTGTTGAGCGGCTTTCCAAAAGTTATCGTAATAAGTTCTAAGACCGTTTCCACCGGGAATGCTTATCAACTGTTGAATGTACTGGAATTGCGTGTTGACTTCATCCCAAAAACCTAATTTTGAATTTGCTTGTCTGTATTGAAGATCCAAGAATGAATCTCTGATCCTTTCAACATCTTTGATCTCAGAACCGGTTCCAAACGAGATGGGCATGTTAGTCTGGGTTAGAGTTTGCATGGGCAAAGAGGGAGTGCTGACAATTACCGGCCGCTGCCTCGAAAATCCCGGCGTGTTGGCATTGGCTATGTTGTGAGAAACAACCGATATGGCCATTTGCTGGGTGTACATTCCCAGAACGGCCGTGTTCAAACTGGTAAACAATCCTGCTTCCGGCATTAAGCCCTCCTGTTAAACACCGTTCCCGTTATGGCTTTTTTAGATTTATCGTAGGTGAAATGTCTACCGCGCAATAAATCCATCACCATGTCGAATTCTTCCAACTTATAAGCTATCATCTGTTGAATACCCATGTTCAAAAGGCTTACTTCGTTGAGTAATTCAGTTAGTTTTGCTGATATGATCGTTAAGTCGTGACGCTCTGGCTCTTTCATCTTAGACAATATCCCCGAAATCGTTGGCTCCGTTTCGAGTTCCATTGAAATTTCATTGGTAAGCTCCATCCTCTTACTTTCAAAAGAGTTAATTTCGTCAATCACCTTTTTTTCTTCTTCCAAAACGGTATTCAATCTTTTCGAGTCACCTTTTTCTATGGCGTTACGTTTGGTTTTTAGCATTTCAACGAGTTCTTTAACTTTTCTTTCTTCTTCAACAAGTATTTTTACAAGCTCTTTTCTCATAAGGCTTTGCCACCCATCGCGTCTATCATTTTCCTTGCAAGCTTTTCGGTATTAACACTGTACTTACCAGAATCCACAAGTTCTTTCAATTCTCTAACGCGATCTTGTCTTACATCCCCTGCTTTCATCGAATCGCTTACGGCTGAAATGAAAGTTTCAAAGTCAACTCCCTTTCCGCGAGTATGGATAAAAACTTCCCCAGAGTATTTTTCTACTTTAAAAGGTCTCTTTCCTTTATCATCCATTGGCTGTGGCATACCCGGCACTCCGTTAATTCTCATAAAAGTCACCTCCGATCTCTTTCATTAATATCATCGGCATAAAGATGACTTTCTTCAATTTAAGCGATGTATTTTACCACGAGATAAGCAGTGGCCGTCATCCCTGAAAGGATGACGGCAGGTAATGCGTACTTGAAATAAGCACCGAATTCCAATCTCCCACGTTTTGTTTTTTGTGTCATACCGGCAACAACCATGTTCGCAGCGGCTCCCACTATCGTTAAATTCC
>CAYYEU010000145.1:0-2829 GCA_964470975.1 uncultured Mesoaciditoga sp.
TTGATTTAAATACAACCAATCACGCTCCTTGAATTGTTATTTCATCCCCAGAGAAAAGATGCAAAATTTGGAACGCGCTACCTTGATTCGAAGATATTTCCAAATAACCTGAGCTGTCAAAATGAGCGATGATCTTATCCTTTCCTTCAGCATAATTTTCCACTAAAACAGCGATTTTACCGTTGATACGAATGGTTTTTCCAACAATTTCTGCACGTTTAAGATCCTCAGCAGTTATCAGTGTTTCAACATTTCCAAATCCATCAACATACGCTACTTCCGCTTTTATCATGTTGTTTGATATTTGTGGGTTTGGAAAAATCAATTTTGTGATGTTTTTCCATGCTGGACCAAGCTCCTCAATTGGAACTCCCCTGTCAACATATGCGGCTGCCGCTGCAAATACATCCCGACCGTGAAAAGTTGTCGAAGGCGGATATTTGTACATGTACTTTGGATTCTCTATGGAATAGCAAGAATTGACTCCTCGATTGAATATGCGTGTGAAAGTTCCGTTGTCTGGACCTATACAAAATCTCCCGTCTACTTCTAAGGCTATAGCTTTTCTGCTCGTTCCAACTCCAGGATCCACAACCGAAAGCAAGGTTGTTCCTCTTGGAAGATCATCGAATACCCTCTCGATCACACAAGATACTTCTCTAACGTCAAAAGGTGTGATAGTATGGATCAAATCGATAACGGTCGATCTTGAAGATATTGAATGCATCACAACTTTTGATATACCCACATAGTAAGAATTGTATCCCCAATCGGAGACAAAGGCTATCATTCAAGTCACTCCCATCTTTTGGTTTTTGAGCCAATTGTGTCTATTATATACTGTTAGGAAAGGGTGGTGAAGGCAGAGGTGTATGTCATCTTTTACATCAATCTTGCAAGTAGCATGGCAACGGGATTGATGTTGTTGTTCGCTGTGAGATATCACTTTTATTATCAACAAAAAATCCAGAATTTGTATATCATCTTGGTTGCCACAACCTTTTTGTTGTGGAATGCATCGGATTTTTTTATGATATTCGATCTATCAACCTTTAAGTTAGTCTTCTTTTATGCATTTTTAATTTTGGCGTCAATTACCCCAGCTTTGCAGATATCTTCAATTCTAAATTTGGAAAAACTATATTGGATAGAATCTGCTTTTTTACTTGTGTTTGGAGGATCATTCCCATTGATCTACTTCACTCTTCCTCAAAGGACGATTTCCACTTGGGAAGCGGTGTTTTTCACGTTAAACTCGATATTTGTGGTATGGTATTTGACAAGTAGCTACCTGAATACCAGATCTTTTAGCAAAAGATCGAAGATAGCTTTTAACGCCATCTACTATTTCGCTTTTTCCGCATTTGAGGTGGCAACTGTATGGACTGACATTTATTCCGCTTCTATAAGTTCTTACTTGTTGGTGTCAAACTCTTTGATCCTTCCAACATATCTCTACATGCTTATGATGTCCACATATGGTAAAAGCACAAGAATCTCCACTGGATTTCTCAAAAATACACTTTACGGTACATTTGTTTCTTTCGTCGTCTCCACATTTTTTGTTATTGGCTACTACATCAATTCTTACTTCAGCGGAAAAATTGGGATTGTTCAATCTTTTTTCGTGAATTTTGCCCTGGTGCTTTTTGCTTTTCTGGCGTTTAGTGGATATTTGAAAAAAGTTGACAGGTTAATTGAAAAATTGACAAAGAGCGGTTCTTATTATTACAGGGAGAGCATGATGAACTTCATACGTCGCATACTCGAAATAGACACGCTCGAAGAATTAGAACCGCTTGTTTCTAACTACTGCAGGAAAGTCTTAAATACCAACGACGTCGAAATTTTCTTCAAAGATGACGATGGGACTTTCAAGTCCGCACACAAAACCTTAAGAAAATCAGCGATGTACGAAATCCCATTTTCTCCAAATATTGTGGATCTTTACACGATACAGAATAAATTTTCTAAATTTCGAGGAAAAGAGCTTCTCGTTTGGATTAAGAACAGCAACAAAGTCGAAGGTTTCATGTTACTTGGATACAAAAGATTTGGGAGGTACACTATAACGGACATGGAAATTGTAAACATAATATCCAATCAGTTAGCGCTCTTCATGTCACGTTTGAGAGGCATTCAAAGAGTGAGAAATGCGGAAAGAAACATGTTTCTTCAGGAAAAAATGGCATCCCTTGGAAGACTCGCTTTTGGTGTGGCCCATGAAATAAGAAACCCTCTCAACGTGATATCAACCTCTTTGCAAATAATCGACGAAGATGCTTCTTCCACAGAGAAACTTAAAGGTTATATTCAAGAAGAAATAAATAGAATTAACGAGATACTGGAGAATTTTCTTGACTTTGCACGGCAAAGACCACGAAGAATGGAATTATTTGATGTGAGGGAGATTGTAGAAAAAACCGCTTTGCTTTTGAATGAAAATGCCTCAAAAAAGTCTGTCGGGATATCGGTTAAGACTCCTGACTCGCCTGTTGTGATCAAAAGCGATAAGAACATGTTGATGGAAATACTCTTAAACCTTGGAACTAACGCTTTGGATGCGGTTAAAGAGAAGGAAATCATAGAGTTTACTTTAACATCAGAGAAGAAAAGATTCCATATTGAGGTTTCTGACAATGGGAAAGTTATATCACCAGAAGAAATTCGACACATATTCGAGCCTTTTTACACGACAAAAGAGCACGGAACTGGCTTAGGACTTGCCATAGTTTACAATTACGTGCAAAGTATGAATGGAAATGTAAGCGTTTCAAGCAGAGAAGGAAAAACGACTTTCACTGTTACATTACCAATGGAGGTGGATGA
>CAYYEU010000146.1:0-2812 GCA_964470975.1 uncultured Mesoaciditoga sp.
CTGTCTTCCCACGAAAACGAAATCGCACTTGGTGTTCACCGCATACTCGGCAAGAGGATACGTTGTTATCAATCCGCCGCCGATGACAGGAAGCCCGGTTTCCTTCTTGATCTTGAAAGCGTTATCCAATTGATAGCCAGCGAAGGTTTTCGTGTGAATTTCGGGCATCACCCCACCTCCACTGACGTCAACGATATCGATTCCTTGCACGAGGCTTACGATTTTGGCAACGTCTTCAACTTCATTTCCACCTTCATAGTAATCGGAGGCTGAAACTCTCAAAATAACGGGCATTGTAGAGGGTATTTCCGCCCTTACACCTTCAACTATTTCTTTAAGAAACTTTGCTCTTCTTTCAATATCGCCACCGTATGCGTCATTTCTTTTGTTGGTGAGCGGAGAGAGAAATTCGTTTATGAGATAACCATGAGCTGCGTGAATTTCTATGGCATCGAACCCTGCCAAAACCGAACGTTTTGCCGCCTTTGAAAAGAGCTCCACCACTTTGGCTATTTCATCTTTGTCTAACTGTATGGGTTCACGATACTCTTCGCTAAACCTGATGGCTGAAGGTGCAATTGGAGGGTTGGCCGTCTTAGATTTTCTGCCTGCATGTGCAAGCTGGATGGCCACCTTTGCCCCATTTTCATGAATCGCATCGGTTAATTTTTTCAGTCCTTCAACGTGTTGATCACTCCAAATGCCAAGATCTCTTGGAGAAATTCTGCCATTTGGATCCACACTGGTAGCCTCAACGATTATCAATCCAACTCCGCCAACGGCTCGAGAAGCGTAGTGAAAAAGGTGCCAATCCTTGACAAATCCACCTTCATCGGATGAGTATTGACACATTGGAGCCATAACGATTCTATTCCTGAGTTCTAAATCCTTCACCTTGAACGGTTCAAAAAGCATTAGCAATCACTTCCTTTTTCTGTATTTTCATTGTTGACATGGGGGTACATTGCAGCCTCATTCGTGGGGCTTCGAGTTTCTCTCATCTTCCGATTCAACTCTTTCATCTCCGCGATGAACATAACGATCGTCAAGATCAGGGTAAGAAAACTTGCAAGTGGAAATGAAATCCAAACTCCTGGCAGTTTCATGAATCTTGGGAGTATTAAAACGAGTGGTATCAAAAAAATTATCTGCCTCGCCATAGAAATTATGAATGCCGGCAAAGCCTTACCTATGGCTTGAAAAAGAGTTGAAGCGACGATCATGAATCCGACAAAGGGAAACATCCAGATCATTGTCCTTAAAGGTCCAACAGTTGAAGCGATAAGTGTTTGATCGGTGGTGAACATGCCAACAAGTTGAGACGGAAAGATCTCCATAACCAAAAAACCCGCAGTCGTCATGACCGAAGCGACGATGCTTGCAAGATAGATACTCTTTTTCGTCCTGTCGTACCTTTTCATTCCATAACTAAATCCGGCTATCGGCTGAAAGCCTTGTCCTATCCCTAAAGTTGGCAGGAAGAAGAACGATAGGAGCCGATTTATCAACCCGTAAATCGTTATCGCGATGTTTCCGCCATAGAAAGCAAGAACGTGATTCAATATTCCGGCAAGAATACTCCCAGACGATTGCCTCACGAAGGCGGAAGAACCGATTGAAAAGATCTCGCTAACTATGGATTTGTCAAGCTTCATGTTTTTGAGATGGAATTTCATGATGCTCTTTCCACTTAGAAAATATTGCGCAAGCCATACGAAAGTTACCATCTGGGAGATGACGGTCGCGAGTGCCGCGCCCTCCATGCCCATGTGAAGACCGAATATGAAAATCGGATCGAGTGCCACGTTAGTTCCCGCACCAAGAAGCATGGTTCCCATGGCAACTTTTGCGTTTCCTTCCGCCCTTACCACGTTGTTTGTGGACATCCCAAAGGTCATTAAAAACGTTCCGAAGAGTATGACTTTTATGTAATCTCTTGCGTATGGAAGTATTTCCTTCGTCGCTCCGAAAAGAATCAGAAGAGGATCCATGAACCATAAACCGAAGACGGTGATCGAAAAACCAAATAGAACGGCAAGAAAAAACAAATTTCCCATCGTTTTCTCCGCACGTCCTTTGTTTTGTTCCCCAAGGCTTCTTGATATTATTGAGGCCGCACCTATGCCTATCATCTGAGCTATGGCCATCACCAAAAGTTGTATTGGGAAATCGATCGCCACACCTGCGATTCCCATTGGCCCAACGCCTCTTCCTATGAAGATGGCATCCACCACGTTGTAAAGTGCTTGAACTATCATCCCAATGATTGCCGGAAGCGACAACTTAAAAAGCAAGGAACCGATCTTTTCATCCGCGAGCATTCTGCTTCTGTCATTCAACATTGCTTTCCTCCTTGCCGCTTTCCGCATTTAGATACATCTTCTTCAAAACCCTCATGAAAGCATCGAACTCATCGTCCGTTATCCCATCCGTGAGAACTTCGAGCACCTCTTTTTTGATCTCTCTTACAATTGCATCCACTTGTTTAGATTTTTCCGTCAAATAGATTCTGTTGATCCTTCTGTCCTTTTCATCTTTTATCTTCTTCACGTAACCGTTCTTCACGAGCCTTTGGATCGTACGAGAGGTGGTTGTGTTGTCAATTTCCAATTCTTTGCTTATTTCGTCCTGGCTCTTACCATCGCCTTTGTGCATTAAAAGCCTCAACATGTCACTTTGACCACTTCCAAGATTGTACTCTCTTAGACGTGCGGAAATCAGGTTGTGAGTGTACCTCGATATGTGAGCAAGGTACTTCCATATAAGATCTTTATCCATTCTTATGCCTCCAACTGAAACTATACATAAAATA
>CAYYEU010000147.1:0-2805 GCA_964470975.1 uncultured Mesoaciditoga sp.
CAAGTTGTGGCGACTTCTATAGCCGACATGAGATCGATGTAATTGTTGTAAGAAAGATTTCCACGAATAACGTTCAAATTATCAAAAAGCGAAGGCATGTTCGCCACTTTTCCAGCCCAAGCATGTTGATGTGGATTCTCACCGTATCTGAGTTCTTTCATTTCTTCCGTGGCTATTTGGAAGGGAGAATCGAAAAGATTGGAGAGAATGTTAGTGTCATATCTTACGACTGTTTCCATAGCGCACTTTGCGAATTCTTGTCTGTCTTCGATGGTTAAAGGGTACTTTTCTAAAAACTCACCATATTGTGTTGGTGAAGAAATGATGGTGACTCTTTTGTAATTTTTGGATGCGGCACGCATAAGCGCAACTCCACCGATATCGAAATTCTCTACCATCGCATCTGTTCCTTTGGAGATAGAAGCTCCAAAGGGATAAAGATTCACCACAACAAGATCGAAATGCTCTCCTGCTGGTGTAAGTATCATCTCAAATACTTTTTCGTTCAACGTTTTTACTCGTCCAGAGGCGAGTTCCGAAAATCCGGTTATTTCGGATAATTCGTGAACTTCAATGCCTTTTTCGGACAATTGTTTTGCCGTTCCAGATGTCGCGTAAAGCACGTATCCCAATTTCAAAAGCGATGACGCGAATTCATCCAAATTACTCTTATTGCTGACACTTAAAAGCGCCTTCAAAATTCTCACCTCCGAGAAGTTTTTCAATGACAAAAGGATAGATTTTATGTTCAACTTCGTGAATCCTATCAGCCAACGTATCAATCGTGTCGCCATTCAAGATCGGCACAACGGCTTGAGCCAAAATTGGCCCACTATCAACCTCTTCACTTACAACGTGAACTGTGATACCTGTCCATTTCACACCGTAATACAGTGCATCTTGTATGGCGTGAGCTCCCTTAAACGATGGAAGTAAAGCGGGATGTATGTTGATCATTTTGTTTTCGAACTCCCTTACGATTTTTGGTGGAAGTATTCTCATGTATCCGGCTAAAACTACAAGATCCGGATTTAACTTCTTTAATACATTGAAAATTTCTTCATTCAGCTGCTTTTTACCAAGCGAGCCATCGATCGTTTTGTACGAAACCCCAGCTTCTTTAGCTCTCTTGATAAAACCAGAACTTGGGACATCCGAGATCGCAAAGAAATCCACATTCCATTTTTTTGAGTAGGCGTATTCGATGATGGCCGAAAAATTGGTGCCCTCACCCGATCCTAAGACGGCAATCCGTTTCATCTTCACACACCTTTCCCGCGATTCTCGGTTCAAAATCACGCAACTCATTCACGACATCGTTGACTTTTTTCGGATCCACAAGAAGCACAAACCCCGTTCCCATGTTGAAAGTTCTCAACATTTCTTCATCCGAAACGTTCCCAGATTTTTGAATGATCTCAAATACTTCCGGTACATTTTCGATCTTAAAGTCGAGCCTCAATCCCTTTGGAATGATCCTCGGAATATTTTCTATAACTCCCCCTCCAGTGATATGAGCACAGGCGTGAACGCCTTCCATCGGTTCAAAAACGTACAATTTGGTAGGAGCAAGTAATGAATTCAAAAGAGACTCATCAGAATCGTCGATCAGTCCATCTTCTATTAATTTGTTTACAAGCGTGTATCCGTTTGAATGAGGGCCAGACGATGGAAGGGCGATCGCGACATCTCCATTCTTGACTTTTTGGGGGCCTAATGGTTTCCCATCTGATGTTTGAACTTCTCCAACGACGAACCCAGCCAAATCAAGGCCTCCCTTTGGGTAAATGGATGGCATTTCAGCGGTTTCACCACCCAACAATTTACACCCCAAATTGCTCAATATGGAATTAAGTGAATTGAAAAAAGGATCCAACAAAGTATCGTCTATTCTGTGACAACCTATGTAGTCGAGAAAGAAAAGCGGTTTTGCCCCCATGCACGATATGTCATTTACATTCATGGCCACAAGATCCTGAGCTGCCGCTTCCATTCTCATATGCTTTACTTCCAAATTCAATTTCGTTCCGATTCCATCTGTGGACGTTACAAGCGTGATTCCCCTAAGATCAAATGTGCCTCCGAAAGGCCCTATGACATTTCCAAAAGTCTTTTGCAATTTCTTTACTAACTTATTCGATCTGTCTATATCAACACCAGCATCTTTGTATTTCATGATTCGCGCCTCCCAGTAAAACAATGCAAACAGAAAGAATCGCATCCTCCAAGCACTCCACACATTCCCTCAACGCTTAAGTATCCTAAGCTGTCAACGCCAAGACGTTCTTTCACGTATTCAATTCCATAACGACCTATGAGTTGATCTTTGGAAGCGATGTCTATTCCCCAAAAACATTCATTTTTTACAGGTGGCGAGGCAACTCTGAAATGTACCTCTGCAGGCTTTGCCGCTTTTACGAGTTCAACGATCTTTTTTGATGTTGTTCCTCTCACTATTGAATCATCGATCAGTACAACTCGTTTCCCCTCAACGGCTTCTTTTATGACAGAGAGTTTTGCGCTCACAGCCTGTGCACGTTTTTGTGGCTCTATAAAAGTTCTTCCGACCCAAGGATTACGAACAAGCGCAGGTTCAAGAGGTATTCCAGATTGCTTACTGAACCCAATTGCTGCCAAAAAACCACTGTCCATGACGGGAACAACCACATCGGCTTCCACGGGATTTTCAAAGGCGCACCGCATACCCATTTTTTCCCTGATGTCATGAACGTTTTTGCCAAAGAGTGTTGAGTCTGGGCGAGCAAAATATATGTACTCAAAAATGCACTGACGTGGTCTTTTTTT
>CAYYEU010000148.1:0-2795 GCA_964470975.1 uncultured Mesoaciditoga sp.
TTATTTTAAAATTTGTAAACTAAAATCTTACATTTACCATCGCTTTCACAACACATGGTAGAATTTTTCATTGTATTCAAAAGTGTCAACGCCGAATTGTCTAAGCTTTTCCCCCATGCTTTTGGCGAAGAACTTTTCCGTATCATCATGCTCAACCGCGATCAAAGTCAATTCGTTTTGGAATGCTTCACGCATGTCATGATATTGAACATCGCCAGTAACGTAAGCGTCCACATTGCTTTTTAACACGGTTGGAATAAGTGCCAAACCGTTCCCCGTTCCAAGGGCCACCTTTTGCACCTTCTTCCCTTCATGACCCACGACCTTGGTGATCGGAGCGTCAAGTTGCCTTCTCACAAAAATGGCGAATTCTTCCATAACCATTGGAACGCTTAACATACCAATTCTTCCCATGCCATGTGGACTCGTGGGATCATCGTTATGGAACTGCAACGGCCTCATATTATCAAGCCCTATGAGTTCTCCAACGTAATCGTTTAAGCCTCCTTTCACGGAATCATATGAAGTGTGTGCGGTGTAAATGGTTATGCCTCCTTTTGTTGTTAGAGTGCGTATTCGTTCGTACCACTCGGATTGCAAAGTGGTCTTGATCGGAGAAATTATTGGATGGTGGTGAGAAACTATCATTTGACACGATTCCTCAATGGCTTTCTCTACAGTTCTTGGAGTAACGTCCAAACAGGTAAGAACTTTTTTTACTTCAACGTTTGGGCCATCGATTTGAACACCGTTTTTCATATCGTAACTTTCAGTAAGCTCCAAGGGAGATATTTTTTCTAAAATATCCAAAAATTTTTTTACTTTCACAGAAATCCCCTCCATTCAAAAAACCGAGAGTGGGAGGGGCTCTCGGTTTTTTTGAGTTTCAGTGTTGGTGAGTATGGTTACCTTTTTACTCTTATTTTGAAAGTTTGTAGAAATCCAATCCTGACATGAGACTCATCGGATTGTAGTACCAACCTTTAACCCACGTCCTTTGAATGTGGTGATCCATCGGTTGAACTATGTAAAGTTCTAATGCGTAATCATGGGCCTTTTGAGTGAGCTTTTTGTATATATTTGCCCTTTCTTCAGGAACGCTCGTTTTCATCGATGCAACTATCAAGGGATTCAACTCTTTTGTGGCAAATTTTCTGAAACTGTCGCCCAAGAAGTTTCCGTACGTTCCGAAACTTGATAAAAAAGGTTGGGCAAAATCGTAAGCGTCTGGATAATCAGCAGTCCATCCCATAACGAAGAACGGCAACCTTCCAGCAAAAACATCGTCAAGATACGATGCCCAAAGCTCTCCAACCACACTTATCTTGAACTTGGGATTCACTTTTGCCGCATAATATTTGATCATCTCACAAGCCGTTCTACGCTGTTCGTTACCCGTGTTGTAAACGATAGTAACTTTGAACCCTTTATTCCACAGTTCACCGTTATAGGCTTTTTTAAAGTATTCTTTGGCTTTATCGAGATTGAAATCGTACGATGGCACTTCATCGCTGTATCCTAAAAGTCCCTTTGGTATACAGCTGTTTGGGATCATTCCCTCTCCGTTCCAAACTTGATTTATGTATTTTTCATAAGGGAATAAGTATTCAAAGGCCTTTCTGACATTTATGTTGTTGAAGAAATCCGGAGGAACACCATTTCCATCCAGCTTCCCACTTCCTATAAAAGATTTTCCCTTCGCGTTCACGTTGAAGTTGAAGAATCCACTCACAACTTCAAGCGTCGGAAATCCTTTCAAAACCTGTACTCCACTCATTCCCTCAACTTGAGACATGTACTGCTCAGGAACGTATATTATGTCCGCATTGCCACGTTGAAGATCTAATTTTCTTGTCGTGAATTCCGATACACGTTTTATTATCGCGTATTTTATTTTTGCAGGTCCATCCCAATAGTCATCAAAACGCTCAAAGACTATCTGTCTGCCTCTTTCCCATCTGTTGAGCATAAAGGGACCGGTGCCGTTTTCGATCGAGTAAAGAGGATCTTTTTCCCGCGTTGGGTTGTTGTACTTCCACCACGTATCAGCTGTTCCAGGCCACGCTCCGTTATCCATCGCCCAAGCTTTGTCTTCCACACCTGTCCATCCAGCATAATGTGCTAACATCGACAAGAAAGGTGGGTATGGGTGAGGTAGGTGAATGACGAAAGTGTTCCCCTTGATTTCAAAAACACTGTCCAAAAGATTGAGAGTTTTGACCATCGCTTCTTTGTACTCAGCCTTTAAACTTCCATCTTCCGAAAACATGTCTTTCCACTTCTTCACACCAGCGTATTTAACAGCCCATTGGGTTATGGAATCCACGTAATTGCCATCTATCGTTGGCAACAACGCTTCTGCGATCATCCAAGCAGCTCCACCACTTCTGTCCAAAACAAGCAAGCGTTCCAGCGAATACTTGACATCTTCCGGGGTTAAAATGTCTCCGTTGTGGAATTTGACTCCTTTTCTTATGTGAAACACGTAGGTTTTTCCATTGTCTTTTATCGTTCCGTCTTCAACAGATGGAACATTTGTCGAAAGCATCGGAAGGTAATTCGTCAAACTCGTGCCATCGTATTGAACAAGGTTATCATACATTTGAGAAACAGTTTCAACTGATGCGTTATCGTAGCACCACGCGGGATCGAGAGAAGGTATCGTTCCTGTGGTTTCTTCGATCATGGTATCCGGATTCGCAACCGCACCTGCCAAAACCAAAACGCTTAAAGACATGGCAATTACTACAAAAAGCATGAACTTCCTCAAATTAATCCCCTCCATTTTTGTTTTT
>CAYYEU010000149.1:0-2770 GCA_964470975.1 uncultured Mesoaciditoga sp.
TTCCCATTCTTTTTGCTTCTGCCACTCTCATTTGCATTTGCTGTACGGGCCTTACTTTACCATCGAGCCCAACTTCACCGATAAAAGCCGTCTTTAGGGGAAAGTGTATATTCTTTGCGGACGAATAAAGTGCTGCCACGATGGCTAAATCTACACCCGGATCGGAAACTTTCAAACCGCCAAGAATGTTAAGATAAACATCATGGCTGTCCAAGTGAACACCTAGGTAATTTGATGCTAACGCTGTGAGCATCAATAGTCTCGAGTTTTCCAATCCTCTCGCAATTCTGATTGGGCTTGAGCGACGATTTGGCGTTGTTAGAGTTTGAACGTTTATCATCAAAGATCTTGAGCCCTCAACAACCACCGAAATCGCGTTACCAGGCTCCTCAGATTCCATGTCGGCGAATATTCGTGATGGATCTGGAATCTCTATCATTCCGTTTTTCTTCATTTCATAAACCGCTATTTCTTCAGTAGGACCAAACCTGTTCTTTATTGCACGAAGTATTCTCCGTCCAGATCTAGGTTCACCTTCTAAATACAAGACTGTATCAACCATATGCTCTAATATCATTGGACCGGCTATGTTTCCAACTTTTGTTATATGTCCGATCATGAACACAGAGGTTCCCGTGGTTTTAGCATATTCAACGAGTTTTACTGTACATTCACGCATTTGCGAAACGCTTCCAGTTAAAGCATTCATTCCGGATGTATGTACAGTTTGAATCGAATCGAACACCAAAGCAATTGGATGGCTTTTTATGGAGGACAGTACGCTATCGACATCTACCGTGGACGAGAGAAAAAGATTTTCTTTTTCCACTCCAAGCCTTTTTACCCTTGACAAAACTTGTGTAATGGATTCTTCACCACTTATGTAATAAACGCTTCCGTCATCTGCAAGAGCACTGGCGTACTCCAGCAACAAAGTTGATTTCCCTATTCCGGGTCCTCCAGCTACCAAGACAACACTTCCCGGTGTCAATCCATTCCCCAATACCCGATCCATTTCGTTCATTATGGTTTTTAATCGTCCCATATTTACGATCTTCGCTGTGGAAGGCTCAAACTCTACCGCAGAAGGGGCACTTTTTAGGGCCCCTTCCATTTCAATAGCCGTGTTCCATTCTCCACACTGCGGGCACTTTCCAAACCATTTTGTCGATTTATACCCACAGTTAGAGCAAACATAAAATTTCTTATCCTTTTCCTGCTTCACTTAAAACTACCTTGTTGATATTCTTCTTTTTTCTGAACACCACTTTCCCTTTGTTAACTGTTACCACAATTGTATCGCCACTTTCAAATTTATTGGACAAGAGTTCTTCGGAGAGCGGATCTTCTATGTCCCTTTGGATTTCACGTTTAAGTGGCCTAGCCCCGTAAATTGGGTCAAACCCTTTAGATATGATAAATTCTTTCGCTTTCTTGTTAAGCATTAGTTTGATGCCACGCTCTTCAAGCCTCTTCCGAACGTCTCTAACGAGTATATCAATGATTTTTTCAATATCCTCTTTGCTAAGAGAATGAAAGACGATAACTTCGTCAAGTCTGTTGAGAAATTCTGGTCTGAAGGTACGCTTAACTTCGTCCATTACTATGGATTTCATGGATTCATATGAAGCTTTTTCTGTTGTCTCTTCAACAAAACCCATGGCATGTTTCGTTTTGTTTATTATTTCTCCCCCAAGATTGGACGTCATGATAACTATTGTATTTCTAAAATCAACCGTATGCCCTTGAGAGTCCGTTAAGCGACCTTCGTCAAGTATTTGAAGAAGAAGGTTGAAAACATCTGGGTGGGCTTTTTCGATTTCGTCTAACAGGACTACTGAAAATGGACGTCTTCTAATTCTCTCAGTTAAAGTCCCGCCTTCTTCGTATCCAACATATCCCGGAGGTGCTCCAACAAGTCTGGAGACAGCGAATCGTTCCATGTATTCAGACATATCTATTCGGACAAGGGCATTTTCATTTCCAAAGAGATACTCGGCTAAGGCCTTTGCAAGTTCCGTTTTCCCCACGCCAGTTGGTCCAAGAAACATGAAAGAACCCGTGGGGCGTCGGGGATCTTTCATGCCGGAACGCGCACGTCTTATAGCTCTTGAAACAGCTTTTATGGCTTCTCCTTGTGAAACAATCCGTTTATGAAGTTCTTTCTCAAGATTGAGTAGTTTCTGACTTTCCGTCTTTTCAATCTTCGTCAATGGAATTCCCGTCCAATTGGATACCGTTTGTGAAATTTCGTTCGCACCTATTGAAATTATTTCTGTTTCATGTTTTTTCTTCCATATGTTGTAGCTATTATTGAGTTTTTGTTGAAGTTCACGCTCTTTTAGTCTTACTTCAGCAGCTCGATCGTAATCTTGTTGTGCGACAGCCAACTCTTTCTCTTCTTGAACTGCTTTTATTTCTTTTTCAATTATGTTTATTTCTTCCGGAATTATCATGGTTTTGAGTCTGGCTCTTGCACCAGCCTCGTCTATAACGTCTATCGCTTTGTCTGGAAGGTAATGATCGGTTATGTACCTTTGGGAAAGTCTTACAGCCATCTCAAGAGCCTCTACGCTGTACTTAACTCCATGATGGATTTCGTACCTTGATTTCAACCCTTTGAGTATTTCAAGAGTTTGTTCAATTGTTGGTTCACTCACCAGTATCTTTTGGAATCTACGTTCTAACGCACCATCTTTCTCGATATATTGACGGTATTCATCTGGTGTGGTGGAACCTATTATTTGTATCTCACCCCTTGACAAAGGTG
>CAYYEU010000150.1:0-2766 GCA_964470975.1 uncultured Mesoaciditoga sp.
TAGGAGGTGTAGAATCGTTGACGAAAAAGCTGTCTGTTTTCGTCGCCAAATTGCCAGCCTTATCTTGCGCTAAAACGGTTATGTTGTATGAACCGTAAACTCCAATCCAATTGGCCACATAAACAGATGTGCCCGTTTTAAAAGTAGGAAGCGGTGAATCGTTTATTTCAAAAACAACACTCTCTAACCCACTTCCAGTGTCTATCACATTGGCACTAAAAGATATATTCTTTTGTGAAAGCAAAGTGGCAGATTTTGTGAAATTCGATATCAACGGCTTTACATTATCTCTTATAAGAACACATGAAGATAAGGATAATATTATCAAGGCCAAGATCGAAAAAAACACGAATCTCTTCATTTCAGAATGCCAATCCAACGCCAAATATCCACTCTTTTATCATGCTAACTTGGAATTCTGGTTGATATGTGAATGAGCCCTTTGCCTCTGCAAACATGGAAAAACCACTTATAAACACATCAACTCCACCTTTGTAGTACAAAGTATTGAGGGAAATTGGATCAAAGTTACCATCAGAAACGTTGTAAGTTGTCAGCACCCCGACACCAGCGTAAGGCCTTATTTCTCCACTAGGAAGAGAGAAATAAATGAGAGGCATGAGATCCCATTGCTTGATGTTTTCAACCTGGCTGAGATCAAAGTTGCTCCCTAAATTTCCTTCCACCGTCAGTTCAAAGCCAACGGCTCCTATGGATTTTACAGTTACCCCTATGGCGTACGTTGGCGTTGAATCAGTTGTGATCAATCCAATATTTGCATTCACCGAACCTACGGCGAAGATTCCCACACTTAGCGATGTTAAAATCACAATAAACAACACGCTAAACTTTTTCACTCGGAATTACACCTCACTTTCACAGTATTCGCAATTATTATACTCTATTACACTCAACAAAATTTAGAATGTGAGTTTTAATAGCTTTGACAATCGACTTTTGGATCTGTTCTTGCTTTAGTGCGGAGGCTTCTGCAAGCCAATGTTGCCGTCAACGATCACTTTTCATACTCTAATTTCAAAATACACCAAGTTACGGTATCTTGAAATTGCAACTTTTAACTGAAGAGCTGCCATTCTCCCTGATTTGTGATGGAGAATGGCAGAGAATCTATACATTAAGGAAGTTGAAGTGTAAACAGCAAAATTACAAGTGTGCCGACGAAGAACATCACGAGGGCCCAAAAGGGAATCGATTTGGGCTCCACAGCTCTAAATTTGTAAACGCAGTTGACGTTTTTGCCGTTAACCGGATTGACTGCATACATTGCTAAGATATGATCGCCGGGGTGAACGATTTTTACAGGCGTTTTTATACGGCGACCATCAAGCATCACCTTCACATTCGTAGGCAAAACGCCAGAATCTGTCCATGATTTTACATTTAGCGTTACCGGAATTGAATATGTATGGTCCTGGCTTGAAGGCAATATCTGGCAGTATGGCGGATTAACATCCACGAATACATCGGTCGATCTCGTTGTTGTCGCCACATTGTTGAAAGCATCGGTTGCCACTATTGACAAATTCAAAATCTTAGAACCACTCTTATCAACTTCAGCGAATGGGTTTTTCAAAGTGGCAACCCATTTCCCGTTTTTCAAAGAGGCTTCGATATCGTTGACACTGACCGATTTAACACCATTTTGATCGGTTGCTACCACTGAAATTTGCATGCTACCTTTTGGGCCAACGATTTTGGAAGCCAAATCAACACCAAGAATCTTTGGAGGCTTTTTGTCCAAAATGTACCTGAGTGTGGTGGCAGCTGTGAGAGTTTGACCTGTGATCAAAGACAATTGAGCTTCCACCTTATAAATCCCGCTTGAGATACTTTTAATCGGAATTTCAAACATTTTTGCAGAATCTTCAACTGGAGAAAGCCGATAGTCTCCAATTTCTTTGGAATTCAAGAAAATTTTTAATCTTTCTCTACCAAAAGAGGAATTTGTGAAGACATACAAACTTGTTGGAAGCGCAACAGGTTGAAAGAAAATGGACAACCGCTTGCCTACGTCCACTTTTTTCATTTTGGGAGAAAGAACCAGCAATGTTGCCGTGGATGTGCTCCAATTTTTAGTTCCCCTAATGGTCAAATAGGTAAAAGAATTGTCGAAAGGTATGTCCAAATCAAAGACGCTGGAATCCCTTAAATGTATTTCTTGATTTTTCAACAAAATGTCGTATTGTGCATTTTTATCAGAAGAAAGAATTCTGAATTTGATTTGATTTCCTTCTCCTGCAACAACAGTCGAAGGATAAACCACAAAGTTAGGGCCATTCCCGAATGAATGGACTTCTCCCCAGCTCAAAGCTGTCATAGTTAATGCAAGCAGGAAAACGCTAACAAGGAGTACTACCTTAGAAAGACCAAGGCGTAAAATTATTACCGATCTTGTTTCCGACTTTGTCCGTGACATTTCTGATCTCCACCTCGTAAGTGTTAAAGGATAGTTTTACGTTTGGTTTCGCTACCAAACAATTTCCAGAATTTGATATGGTTGCAATTCCCTCCCAAATGATCTTTCCATATTGAATCAATTTTACATATGGCTTCCCAAAAATGGGCTCATTGAATTTGATGGTTAACTCGTTGTCTTCAAAATGGACACCTTGAATGTAAGGCGGCATTGTGTCAACATAAACGTTCTTCTTTATCGATGACACATTCCCACTCATATCTTCTGCCTTTAAAATCAATTCAACATTTTGACCGTTTATTCCCACAAGTGCTTTCTTTAAATCAACG
>CAYYEU010000151.1:0-2757 GCA_964470975.1 uncultured Mesoaciditoga sp.
GGAGCCCGTCATGATCTTAGCATTGGAAAGGGCTTCTACGGCCGGAGCGTAGATGCTGTTTGCTGGCACATCCGAATAACTTGCAGCCATGGCAAACGATGCCAATAGCAAAATGGCGACAACAGCAACTACCATCAGGCTTTTTCTCATTTATACCATCCTCCTTCTTTAAATAGTGGACTTTGAAGATGTGGGAAACACGGGTGTAACCATCTCACCCCCCATCTTAATCTCCAATTCATTTTAGAATTATACCACCACATCACAAGTATTTCAAGGGTCAAGGAATTTTGATTTTGTAGAATTTCAACTTTCCAACTCTTAATATCTCTTCCCCTTTAAAATTTGTCACGTGAAACGGATCTTTGATCGTGACGTTGTTGATTTTTACACCGCCTTGGATTATAAGCCTCTTGGCTTCACTCGAAGACGGAACTGCCCCAATTTGCTTGAGGAATTGAGAGAGCCTCACACCGTTAGTTCCAACGATTTCCTCAATATCTTCCGGAACCTCACGTCGCGAAAATGTGTTCACAAAACGCTTTTCTGCTTTTTGAGCACTTTCTTCGTTGTAAATCCACTTTGTGATTTCAAATGCAAGCTTTTTCTTGAAAGTCATTGGATGCAGTTCGCCAGCATCTATTTTCTTTCGTGAGATTTCCACGTTCAGAGTAGTCAACAATTTGGCATACTTAAACATCAGACTATCTGGAATTGACATGATCTTTCCGTAAATATCTTGGGGAGTGTCATTTAGACCAACGTAATTGTTGTAACTCTTAGACATCTTCAAGTTCCCATCAGTTCCCTCTATTAGCGGCATGGTCATAACTATTTGTGGTTTCTGACCGAACTCTTCTTGGTATTTTCTTCCAACCAAGAGGTTGAATTTCTGATCGGTTCCACCCATTTCAACATCAGCTTGCACGGCCACAGAATCATAGGCTTGGGCTATAGGGTATAAAAATTCCGCCACACTGATAGGCTCTCCAGAGTGATAACGTTTCTCAAAATCATCTCTCTCTAACATTCTGGCAACTGTGTATTTTGCGGTCAGCCTTATAACGTCTTCAAAGTTCAACGGCTCCAACCATTCTGAGTTAAAGCGTAACTCCGTTTTAGACTGGTCTAATATCTTGAACGCCTGCTCTTGATAAGTAATGGCGTTCTTTTTTGCCTCTTCTGCAGAAAGCATAGGTCGGGTTTTGGATCTTCCAGAAGGATCGCCTATCCTTGCGGTAAAATCGCCTATTATGAGAACTACTTTGTGTCCCAAATCTTGAAATTCTCTCAGTTTTCTTAAAACTACAGCATGACCTAAGTGAAGATCAGGTCGAGAGGGATCAACCCCGAGTTTCACCCTTAGTGCTCTACCATTTTTCAGCCTTTCAAGCAACTCGTTAGGACTAATAAGCTCTTCTGCGTTTTTCTTCAAAATCTTAAGTTGTTCTTCAGGTTTTAGCAACTTCATCTTCCTCTCAATGCATGGATGGGAGATTTAGCACGTACGCAACGAGTATGCTTAACGCCATAAAGGTTATGGCCAAAGTAAGCGTTATCTTTCCGAGCGTATCGAGACCTTTCTCTCTGCCAAATACGGTGTAAAGAGAGCCAGAACCGAAGGCGCCTCCTAATCCGGCATGCTTTGACATTTGCATCATCACAGTCCAAATGAGTCCCACGCATACAACCACGTAGATCGAAACCATCACGATTATTAAAACACTCAATTTTCAAGCCTCCTTTCAAAATGTTGAGTTCTCAAATGATTATACCAAAAAACAAATCAATTATTCTTGCAATTCGAAACACATTTCTCGACTTTCCCCTTGAGTTCTCTTACAGCTTCATTCATAGACGAAATGAATTCTTGATCTTTTATGGATTTGAGGTTTATCTCCACGTTAGCCAAAGCGCAATTGAAAGCTGCTTCCAAAAGAGCCACCGCACTTTCAGCATCGCTCTTGGCATTTTTGTTTCCAAACTTATTTACTGATTCTGCCAATGGGCAAAGCTTGGATATTTCACGCGCTAAATCGTAAGGAACCTCACAGGCTTTTTTGAGACTTTCTTGTAATTTTTCTGAACGTTCTTTCTTCTTTTCCGGCGTATCTTTAGGAAGCTTTAAAGTCTTCATAACTTCGTTAAAGGCTTCAATATCTTCATCTACAAGTTCAAGGAGTTTCTTTTTTCGGTAATCGCCCTCGCTGATTACCCTTTCCATTTCCGCTTCGTAATCTTCATAGCCTTTTTTTCCAACTGTCAGCTGCGCAACCATTTCTAACAAAGCGGCTCCCATCGCAGCCACAGTTGCCCCCACTGCTCCACCTCCGGGTGTGGGAGATTTAGCAGCGACTTCTTCAACGAAATCTTTCACGCTTTTATCGATTATGCTCATTTTACCAACCCCTCACCTTGATACTATCTCAACGGAATGCGATGCCCCTATTCGGCTTGCACCGGCTTGGAACATTTCAACAGCATCTTCAAAAGAGTGAATGCCTCCGGAAGCTTTAACTCCCATCTTATCACCAACTACGAATTTCATTAAAGACACGTCTTCTGCGATGGCCCCACCTTTTGAATAACCTGTTGATGTTTTGACGAATTGCGCACCAGCCTCCTTAGAAATCACACAAGCTGCCACTTTTTCATCAAAATTCAACAGAGCAGTTTCTATTATAACCTTTACAAGTTTTCCCTTCGCGGCTTCAACGACGGATTTCACATCATCGTAGACTTCTTCGTATTTAGAAT
>CAYYEU010000152.1:0-2751 GCA_964470975.1 uncultured Mesoaciditoga sp.
GATGACGGAATGCGCCAGATTCTGTCCACACACAAAAGGGGATTGAGAGTTCAATTCCCAGTCAAAATGGATAACGGCTCCATAAGAGTATTTACAGGGTATCGCTATCAACACAACATTGCCAGAGGACCGGCAAAGGGTGGGGTAAGGTATCACCCAAATGTCAACGAGGACGAGATAAAAACCCTTTCGTTCTTAATGACATGGAAATGTGCCGTGGCCGGGATACCATACGGTGGATCAAAAGGTGGAGTTAAAGTCGATCCAAACGAGCTTTCTGAAGGAGAACTCGAAAGAATGTCCAGAAGGTATTTTTCAGAGATTTCTCCTTTCATAGGACCTGAAACTGACATTCCTGCTCCAGATGTCAACACCAACGGTAAAATAATGTCTTGGTTCCTTGACACTTACTCAATGGGTGAAGGCCGTTCAACTTTGGGCGTTGTGACCGGGAAGCCACTTGAACTTGGGGGATCACTCGGAAGACCCGAAGCAACTGGAAGAGGCGTCAGCATCATAGCCAACGAAGCCAGCAAGTATTTCCTTGGAAACGAAATAAAGGGCAAAACGGTAGCCGTTCAAGGATTTGGAAATGTTGGCTCTTACACGGCACTCATTCTTGGAGAAGAGTACGGTGCAAAGATTGTAGCCATAAGCGACATAACTGGTGGTTACTACAATCCGGAAGGCATAAATGTCAAAGAAGCTTTCGATTACGTCACTGCCCACAAAACACTCGAAGGCTTCAAAGCCCAAAAGATTTCAAACGAAGAACTTCTCGAACTCGACGTGGATGTTTTGATACCAGGCGCACTTGAGAGAATGATACGAGAAGACAATGCGAATAAGATAAGAGCGAAACTCGTTGTCGAAGCGGCCAACGGCCCAACTACTCCAGAAGCCGACGCTATTCTCAGATCAAAAGGCATCAAACTCGTTCCTGATTTCTTGACAAATGCTGGCGGAGTTACGGTTTCCTACTTTGAATGGGTACAAGGTCTTTATTCTTACTTCTGGGATCTTGAAGATGTAAGAAAGGCTCTTGACAAAGCCATGAAGAGCGCATTCAAAGACAGTGTAAAAGCTCTTGAAGAATACAAAACGGATATGAGAACTGCCTCGTATATCGTCGCAATAAACAAAGTTGCAACGGCAACAAGGCTTCGCGGGATTTTCCCCTGATTTGTAGGTTGAAATTAAAATTTAAGAGGGCGCTTAAGCGCCCTCTTTGTATTCAGTCTCTTCCAATTTTTCTTCTTGTTTTTGTTCTTCATAATCAAGATTCAAAGCAGCTTTTAAGGACGCCAAACCAACTTCTAATTGTGAATCGTCAGGCTCCTTTGTGGTGAGTTTCTGAAGCCAAAGGCCAGGCATCGCAAGGGGCTTCACGAATGGATTGTTAAGATGTTTTGCCGTAAAGCGTTGAAATTCGTAAGCAAGGCCTGCGACTACTGGGATAAGCACTACTCTCCAAAACATCTTCCACCAAATCGTCATTGGCCCAAAGGCGCCAAGGATGCTGAAAACAATTATGGCAGCGACCATGGTGATCATGAGAAAGCTCGTGCCACATCTTGGATGCAGTGTAGAATATTTTCTGGCATTCAACACGGTTAAATCTTCTTTCGCTTCATACGTATAAACCGACTTATGTTCAGCACCGTGGTATTGAAAAACTCTTTTTATGTCCGGTATAAAACCTATAATCCAAACGTACAGCAAGAAGATTACCGTTCTCACTGCACCTTCCACAAGTGCAAAAAGCATGCCATTTTCTCTAAGAGGTTTGAATATAGATGTCACCAGCACTGGAAGAATTGAAAACAATCCCACTGCAAAAGCTAAAGCGATCAAAAGCGAGAGCACTATGTCTTTTGTCGTTAACTGATTGTTTTCATCGCTGGACATATTCGCGGAAAAATTCAACGCCTTTATCCCCGTAACAAGTGCATCGTACAACACAAAATTTCCTCTTATCAAGGGCCAACCCTTCCAACCTTTTGGACGCTCCATGTTTCCATAGTCAGAAACGGAAATGGTGCCATCAGGCTTTCTGACGGCCACAACGGTCTTCAATCCTTTCATCATCACGCCTTCTATAACCGCTTGCCCTCCAACACTTAAACCAGTTGGGTAATTTGCCATATTTCTAACTTCCTTTCAAACGCTCAACAACAACACCTCTAACGTCATCGTTGAGCAACAGTTTAAAAAATCTGTAAGCTTGCACTTCGAGAACGGATTCTTTCTGAGATAAGAAGTAAACATTTACCTTTTTCAAAAATTCTTCTCGCTGCCTACGATTCATGCTATTTATATTCAAAACAACGCGCCGAAGTTCTTCATCCTCGGCGCAGGATCTTACGATTTCATTTATCTCTTGCTGAAAACCATCCATTCTACCTTTTATTCTTCCTTGCTGGATGGTTCCGTTTTTCCTTCCTCTCCAACTATGAAGACTTTTATCGAAATCCCGGTTCTTTTCTCTCCTCCTATTTCGATATCGACAAATCCCGGAATCATTCCGATATCCTTTCCGCCTTCATTGAGAAAACGACGTGCCACTGCCACGGCTTTTACCGCTTGGTTTACAGCACCGGCGCCAATTGCTTGAAGCTCAACCATTGGTTCCTTGCTTAGAGCACCGGCAATAGCCCCTGCCACCGAGTTAGGGTTAGATTTCGAACTAACTTTTAATGTTTCCACGCTCAACGCCTCCTTGTTCGCATGAGATAAGTTGATCAAAGTAAC
>CAYYEU010000153.1:0-2744 GCA_964470975.1 uncultured Mesoaciditoga sp.
AGGCACTTTGACTACGTTTCCGTTTTAGGCACGGATAGCAAGGGCACTTTTTTTCTGGTGAATGCGAATGGTGTGGAAGTCCGTGACAGCGCCTGGACTGAAAGGGGATTTGTGGTAAGGGTACACGATGGAAATTATCGCGAATTTTCTTTCAACAGCTTAGATGATATCGAAGGTCTTGAAAGAACGATCGTGAAGTCCGTAAAAATCAACACTGGGATGAAGCTTTCGTCTTATCCGGTGATTGACGAGGAAGAAATCAAAAGAGATTTTTCCGCCGATGTGAAAATCCTTCCGGAGAGCGTGACGGCCCAAGAGAAGATCGAAAAGCTTTCCAAAATGAAAGACATTGCCTTTGAAAACTCAAACAAACTCAGGAATTTCAACGCGATTTACGAAGAGGTTCAGATCAACAAGATATTCATTTCGAAGAAAAAAGAATTATCACAAAGTTACGTTTGGACACAGGGATACCTCCAGCCTATCGTCATGGAAGGTGATAACATCAAGGAAGATTACGAAAGCTTTTCCGGCCTCAAAGGCGCCGAACTCCTCGATGAGATGATGGTAAAGGTGCCCGAAGTGGTCAAAGAGGCGGAAACATTGTTGAATGCAGAAAGGTTGGAACCCGGCGAGTACGATGTTGTATGTTCTCCAGATGTCGCTGGCGTGATAGCCCATGAGGCTTTCGGCCACGGTGTCGAAATGGACATGTTCGTCAAAGGAAGGGCTAAAGCGGCGGAGTACATGAACAAAAGAGTTGGATCGGATCTCGTTACCATGCATGACGGAGCTGCTGCCGCCAAAGAAGTTTCTTCATATTTTTTCGATGACGAGGGAACGCTTGGAACTGACACCGTTGTCATAAAGAATGGGATATTGAAGGCGGGACTTTCAGACCTGTTGTCCGCAATGAAACTCAAAACAACGCCTACTGGAAATGGGAAGCGGCAATCTTTTGAAAGAAAAGCGTACGCGAGGATGACAAACACCTTTTTCACACCTGGCAAAGACAAGATCAACGACATGATAGGCTCGATCGAAAAGGGCTATCTTCTTGAAAAGTATGGTAGCGGTATGGAAGATCCGAAAAACTGGGGGATTCAAATCATGGTAACTTACGCCAGGGAAATAAAGAATGGAAAGCTAACCGGAAAGGTCATTTCGCCTGTCGTGATGACCGGTTACGTCCCAGATCTCCTTAACTCGATCTCCATGGTTTCAAACGATTTCAAACTTTCAGGAAGTGGTGCTTGCGGGAAAGGATACAAAGAGTTCGTCAAAGTTTCCGCCGGTGGCCCGTATATAAAAGCGAAGGCGAGGTTGGGATGATGATCGATAAGATCACTAAGAGCCTTCGAGCCATAGGTGTCGAAGACTGGAAGATAATTGAAAAAAGCGTGAACTCGAAAGAGCTCTTTTTCATAAAGAGGACCCTTGATATGAACAGGGCAAAAAAGGTGACGAAGTACGAACTGACCGTCTACAAAAATTTTAAAGAAGATGGCAAGAGCTACATGGGATCGTCGACTGTCCTGATCCATCCGACGATGTCCCAAGACGAGATCAGAAACGTCGCTGAAAAAGCACTTTTTGCGGCTGGATTCGTTAAGAATGAACCGTACCCGCTTGCAGGGCCGATGAAGAAATATCTTCGCAAATCGTCCAACGTCTTTGATAAACTCGACGATATAGTTAATGCGATATTCGTTGACGATACAAAAGCCTGGCTCAATTCAATTGAAGTGTTCTTGAACGTTGAAAATGTAAGGATCTTGAATTCCAAGGGTTTGGATGTGGCGTACGATCGTGAAGGGCTTGAGATCGAATTCGTGACAACCTGCAAAGGTGAAGAAGAGATCGAGCTTTACTGGGATCTTAAGACTTCGGACTTTTCCTTGAAGAACATCTCATCTAAAGTTGCCGAAGCGTTGAAAGTGACCGTTGATAGAGCCATTGCCAAACCAACACCAAAAGTAAAGGACATTCCCGTGATCTTTGCGGAAGACGGAACAAAAGAAATCTTAAACTACTACCTTGAGAAATCTTCTGCGATGAACGTCTACGAACACATGTCAAATGCGAAGATCGGTGATAAACTTCAGGGAAATTTCAGAAAGAGTCCGATAACCCTTCATATCGATCCCACGATCAAAGGATCGTATTTTTCCAAGCCATTTGACGAGGATGGATTCGAACTTAAAAAGGTCAAGATAATAGATAGGGGAACTCTCGTTTCATATTGGGGGAATCTAAGATTTTCTCATTATCTCGCCACGACACCAACGGGAAACGCAACCAACTTCACCGTGGATGCCGGCAAAAAAAGTGTCAACGAATTCAGAAGTGGCAAATACGTTGAACTCAAGACCTTCTCAGATTTCCAAATGAACACGTTGACAGGGGATTTCGGCGGTGAGATAAGACTTGGATGGTATTGCGATGGTGAAAAGAAAGTGCCAATAACCGGTGGTTCGGTTTCCGGAAACATAGTGGATGTTCAAGAAACCCTTGAGCTTTCAAAGGAGATCGTTCAAGAAGGCAATTACTCTGGCCCATGTGCTTTGAAGATCCACGGTGCAAAGATAGCCGGCATCAAATGATTTAGCATCTGAATTGATAGAAAAACAAACTCTATTTGAACTTTTAACTTCATCAACTGTTGTATTATTGTAATTGAGATTGCGGGTGTTAACCCGCAATCTCGGTAATTTCAAAACACCATATTGTTTCTGTGGCAAAGC
>CAYYEU010000154.1:0-2742 GCA_964470975.1 uncultured Mesoaciditoga sp.
TCGCTATCCAATCTGTTGATTTCTGCCCAATCGACGATATCAATTGCAATTTACAACCTTAGCGATCCAGATATTATCCAGATCTTAAAAAATAAATCCTTAGAAGGAGTAAATGTAAAACTCGTGATGGAAGGCAAAAACTACGTCTCCCATCTTGATATGCTAAAAGGACTGGATATTGTGGCAGATCCTGTGGTTGGTGGATTGATGCACGAAAAATTCGCTGTGGTGGACGATCGGCGGGTGTGGATAGGTTCTGCAAATTTCACTCATTCTTCGTTTTACATGGATTTTAACAATGCGGTGATCTTAAACTCGCCCGCAATGGCTTTTGTGCTAAACAAAGAGTTTGATTTAATGCGCAAAGGATATTTTTCCTCTTCAAAGGATCGCGAAGCCACGACGCTGACAGCGGAAAATGTTAAAGTGGACATTCAATTTTCCCCGAACGGAGGCATTTTTGAAAAGATAATTAAGACCTTGAAAAGCGCAAGAAAAGAAGTTTATGTTGCTATGTACGCGTTTTCAGATCCACGAATTGCCCTTCTTCTAATGGCACTTGATGAAAGAGGCGTAAAAGTCAGAGTTCTGGCAGATGATGAATGGAATTTATCCAGTTACAGTGTTTTGCCAAAGATGAAGGAATTCAGATTTTTTAAGCCCTACGATAATCCTTACGGTTTGCTTCACGATAAATACATAATCGTCGATCCCCACACTTCAAATGCAAAGGTCATAACTGGTTCATACAACCTTACAAGATCGGCTCAAAAGAAAAACGACGAGGTTATCGTCGTTTTTCACTCTAAAAAAATAGCAGATATCTATTTAAAAAACTTCGAATCACTTTGCAAGCCTTCATCCAACAACTTCAAATAATCAGAATTCGTTGATAGAACAACAGTTGTGTTACTTGCAAGGGAAATTTTGTAAGATTCCAAAGTTCTCCAGAACTTGTAAAATTGAGGATCTTGATTGTAAGCATTCGCGTATATTTCAAGTGCCTCCGCGTCCCCTTCACCTTTGTACTCGCTTGCTTGTTTTTGAGCTGTTGCAAGTATGATCTGGGCCTTTTTGTCGGCTTCTGCCTTTATTTGAGCTGCTTGCTGCTCACCCTCTGCCCTGTACGTTGCCGCAAATTTTTGTCTATCAGATTTCATGCGTTGATAAACCGCGTTTTCATTTGTTTGAGGAAGATCAGCCCTCTTTATTTTCACGTCTATCGTGTATATACCAAAACTTTTCAACGCCTTTCTTGTCAAGAGTGTTACCTGTTGAAGGTAAGCAGTTCGCTTGTCTGATATGATGTCGCTCAGAGTATGTTTGGCCAAAATGTCTCGCAAGTAAGAATACACTATGTCATCCATACGCATTTGAGCACCTTCGATGGTTTTAACTCTTTCAACGAAGAGCTTGGGATCGTCTATTCTCCAAAGAGCGTAATTGTCTATTCTCAATCTCTTTTGATCAGATGTTATTATTTCTTCAGGTTGGATATCGTAATTGTTGATCCTCTTTTCAACGTAGATCACTTGATCTAAAAATGGGGTTTTGGTGTACAGCCCCGCATCTTTTATAACTCTTGTTATCTTGCCAAAACGCAGAATTACCGCTTGCTGGGTTTGATCCACAGTGAAAAAGAATGTGCCGGACACTATTAGAAATGCAACTATCACTATTACGCTTATCGTCAATATTTTTATGGACTTTTTCATTTTTTACCACCTTCAATTCCTGAAAGAGAATTGAGATCGAGCAACTTCAAAACTCCACCGTTATCTTTGGACACGATCACCTTTTTCATATTTGGAAAGATGTCTTCCATCGTTTCTACATACATTCGTGCTCTGGTTACATCTTTTCCAAGACTGTATTTTTTTAACACATCGAGGAATCTTGCAACCTCTCCTTGAGCGTTTAGCACTCTCGACTCTTTGTAAGCTTCAGCCTCATTGAGTATTTCTTGAGCTTGACCGTTCGCTCTTGGGATTACCGAATTCGAGTACTCTTCAGCCACGTTTATAGACCTTTGCTCGTCCTCTTTCGCACTGTTGACGTCATCGAAAGCGGATATGACTTCAGACGGTGGGCTGACGTCTTGAAGTTTCACGTTCACGACGTGAATGCCGGCATCGTAAGAATCAAGGGTCTTTTGTATTCCACTTTGTGCTTCCTGTGATATTTTATCCCTATCGCTTGTTAAAACCGCATCTATGTTTCTAACGGCAACACGTTCTCTCAGAAAAGATTCGGTAGTCTGCTTGACTATCTTAGGCCCGTCTATAAGGTTGAACGCATATTTAATTGGGTCATCAACTACGTATTGTATGACGGCTTCGACTGATACGATGTTGTCATCACCGGTAAGCATCAAAGATTCCTGGGTAACTTCGCTGTAACGCGGATTGGGAGGAGGAGAAACCGTTCTGAAGCCAATTTCTATTTTTTTAACGGTTCTTACGTCGACTTTTACAACACTTTCGAAGGGATATGGAAGATGATAGTGTAATCCTGGTCCGACGGTCAAAGTGTATTTACCAAATTTTTTGACCAATCCATCTTGAGAGGGACCAATTTGATAGATCCCAGTTAAAAAATAAATCGTTATTCCAATCAATCCGACTAAAATCACCATGTACATCCAAAACTTTCGACTCAGCGGATGCCTTTTTGGTGGTGAATTTTGCCCCATAAAGGGTGGTTGATAATCTGGCATTTCTTTCACCTCAAATCCGTGATTTC
>CAYYEU010000155.1:0-2730 GCA_964470975.1 uncultured Mesoaciditoga sp.
ATATTCAATCAAGATTTTCATTGACATATCATAAATTTGGTGTTAGAATAAACCTAATTTGCAAGGTGGAGGAAATATGAATAAATTTAATCGGCATGTTATCTTGTTTTCAACTCAACTGAATGAAAGACGCAACAGAAATCGGCCCAGTGGATGAGCAGATTCCTGATCGTGCTTTTCTGATAAAAGCTGGGCCATATCTTAATTAAAGGATATGGCCCTTTTTATATGCAAATCAAATGGAGATTTTCAAAATGAAGGAGGTGCATGGAAATGGAAAAGAAAGTTGTTCTTGCTTACAGCGGAGGATTGGATACATCTGTGATATTGAAATGGCTTATCGAGGAAGGTTATGAGGTGATCGCTTACGTTGCAAACGTCGGCCAAGAAGAGAATTTCGATGAAATTAAAGAGAAAGCCGTAAAAACGGGGGCATCAAAAGTATACGTTGAAGATCTGAGAAAGCCTTTCGTTACAGATTTTATATTCCCAGCGCTTATGGGAAACGCGATCTACGAAGGCAGATACTTGCTTGGTACCGCTTTAGCAAGACCTATCATCTCTCAAAAACAAATCGAGATTGCTGCAAAAGAAAAAGCAGAATACGTTTCGCATGGTGCAACCGGGAAAGGAAATGATCAGGTGAGATTTGAATTGGCATATTATGCATTGAACCCTAAAATCAGAGTCATTTCTCCTTGGAAAGATCCGAAATTTCTGACGAAATTCAAAGGAAGAAGCGATCTCCTAAAATTTGCAAAGGAAAACGGCATACCAGTTAAAGCTACGAAAGAAAAGCCTTTCAGTGAAGATGAAAATCTCATGCACATAAGTCATGAAGCTGGTATTCTTGAAAATCCACTTTTAAATCCCAAAGAGTACATTTTCACGAAGAGCGTGTCTCCAAAAGACGCACCGGATAAAGAAACCATATTGGATGTGCACTTTGAAGATGGTACCCCCGTGAAGATAGTTAACAAGGAGAATGGAGATGTTAAAGAAGACCCTCTCGAGATTCTGCTTTATCTGAATAAGATCGGCGGTGAAAATGGTGTGGGAAGAGTTGACATGGTTGAAAACAGATTCATAGGGATAAAGTCAAGAGGTATCTATGAAACACCAGGAGCAACGATATTGTGGGTTGCTCACAGAGATTTAGAAGGAATTGCCATGGATAAAGAGGTAATGCACTTGAGGGATATGTTGATCCCAAAATTTTCTGAGCTCATATACAATGGACTTTGGTTTTCTCCTGAAATGGACTTTATCATCGCTGCGATTCAAAAAAGCCAAGAAGAAATAACAGGTAAGGTAACGCTTTCAATTTACAAGGGAAATGTGACTCCTATTGGCAGGGAATCACCCACCTCACTCTACAATGAAGAACAGTCAAGTATGGACGTGGAAGGTGGATTCGATGCGCAAGACGCAAAAGGATTCATAAACATAAACGCCGTACGGTTGAAAGCTCATGCCGTGGTTTTAAAGAAAAAGAAAGACACTTACGCATGGCGGCATTTCACACTAAAGGAGAGACTTTATGGGAAAGCTCTGGGAGAAGAAAATTAAGCCTAATGAAGAGGCTATACGTTTTACCGTGGGAAAAGATTACTTATTGGATGAGAGATTGGTCATCTACGACTGTCTTTCTTCAATTGCTCATGCGGAAATGTTGGCCAAAGTAGGCGTATTAAAAAAAGACGAAAAGGAAAAAATTGTGGAAGTTTTGAACGAAATAATTGCTCTCTCGAAAACGGGTCATTTCAAAATTACTTTTGAAGATGAAGATTGTCATACCAAAATAGAAAATTATCTTACCAAGAAGTTAGGGGATGTGGGAAGAAAAATACACACCGCTCGTTCACGAAATGATCAAGTCCTTACAGCGTTAAGACTGTACTACAAAGACGAATTGAGAGAAATCGAAAAGCTTGTAAAACTACTTATAGAATCGCTGAAAAAGATCTCAAGAAAATTTGGAAAGGTAAAAATTCCAGGTTTCACTCATACGAGAAAAGCTATGGTCTCGAGCGTAGAACTATGGGCCGGCTGTTTCGTGGAAGCTTTAAGCGATGACATAAAGTTTTTAAGAAGCGTATCAAATCTCATTGATATGTCACCCCTTGGAACAGCAGCAGGTTACGGCGTACCAGTACTGAAAATCGATAGGAAATTGACAAAAGAAATCCTTGGATTCAAGCGTTTGCAGAAAAATCCGATTTACGTTCAAAACAGCAGAGGAAAATTCGAAGCAGAGATCGCCTCAGCGTTGTCAATGATTTTGTATGACGTGAACAAACTTTCATCGGACATTATATTTTTCAGTGAAGATGATTTAAAGATCATCGAAATTCCTGAGGAATTCACAACAGGAAGTTCCATAATGCCACACAAAAAAAACCCCGATGTGTTTGAAATCGCGAGATCGAATTATTCAAAAGTTATTTCCCTTGAATTGAGGTTAAAAACACTTCCAATGAATTTAATATCTGGATATCACAGAGACCTTCAAACCACAAAAGAAGCTATCTTCGAAACTTTTGACGTAACAAAAGAAACTTTGACGATCATCGCAGAAGTTGTCGAAAAAATAAAAGTGAATGTAAAACAGGCCAAAAGATCCATTACGAATGAACTTTTAGCAACGGAAAAGGTTTATAAACTCGTTGAAAAAGGAATTCCTTTCAGAAAGGCATACAAGATGGTGGCAAGTGAGTTTTATTATACCCA
>CAYYEU010000156.1:0-2724 GCA_964470975.1 uncultured Mesoaciditoga sp.
AACGAGGAGTGAATGGATAAGATTCTATAGGACTTATGTGTTGTATGTACTCTTTGACCACATCGGCTAAAACGTAATTGGTATTGTACTGATCCGTATTTTTAAGCATTGAATAGTTGTCTCCACCACTTGCCATGTAATCATTTGTGGCAACAAGGTAAACTTTATTTGGATCTATTGGCTTTCCGTTTATCAGTATGTCTTTTACACCCTTGGGGGTTACTTTGTAAGTCAATCCCCATTGATTGAGTCTTGCTCCCGTATCATTTGGATGGGCAACCGCTCCCCACTCTACCGCTTTGAGAAGATCTGAACCTTTGAGTTTCATGGTGACCACAGTGTTTCCAAACGGAAGAACTTGGAGAACGTCTCTGTAAGTTACAGTTCCAGGGGCAATGGATGTTCTGATTCCTCCACCGTTCATTAGAACTGCTTGAACCCCCATGTCTTTGAATTTCCATGCGATCGCATCGGTAATCAAATGGCCAATCAACGTATCTTTTGTTCTTGTTTGCTCTTTATCATTCGCAAAGTTCACTTTTGAAAATCCAATGGGTTCATTGAGTTTTGCAGCGCCTATTTGTTTGTATCCTGCAAGGAGGTTTTTAACCTGTTGATCTGGCTTTATCTCTTTTCCAACGTAGGTGTAAGTAACTTTTCCATTTTTATCTTTATGGTAAACCTTAAGGTTTATTGGAATGAGTTTGTAAGAGTAATCAGTGACTTTTCCATCTTTTATGATGAGATCGAGCCTGGCTACGTATTTGGAGAAAGAGCCTGCTTGAATTATCAGCGTCCCCTTAACGTTAAGAGGTTCTTCTACAACGGTGTGACTATGTCCGTCAAGGATCGCCGTTATTCCTTTAACGCTCTCGGCAAGTGTAACACTCCCACCGTAAGGATCGTTAGGTTTGTTGTATGTCAACAAATTTCTCATAGTTAGCGCATCGTTAGAAATTTTAGAACCGGCTGTAAGGCCTTTCCCGAAAATTCCAAGATGTGTTAGAGCCAAAACTATTCCATTCTTTCCCATTATAGTGTGAAGCATTGGAACGTATTTTTTGGAAACGCTTACCGGTGATAAGAAATCGTAACTTTCAACGTTTTTGGGGTTTCCTATGTATTCGGTAGTTTTAGTCGTCAACCCAAGAACAGCGACATCGAGATCTGGGAATTTTTTTATTATGTAAGGTTTTCCAACGGTTTCATCCGTTCCCTTATAAACGATATTTGCAGAGAGAAATGGAAAGTTTGCCCACGTCATTTGTCTCATCAAAATAGACCAAGGATGATCAAATTCATGGTTTCCTATCGCCATTGCATCTAATCCCATTGCATCCAGAGCAACGATATCCGGCCTTGCGTTTAAAAGATCGGATTCAGGAACTCCCGTATCCACATCACCAGCATGTAGGAAGAGAAGATCCCAACCGTTTGCAGCTGCCTCCGCGCGGGCTTGTTTAACTATGGTTGCGATCGCGGCAAATCCACCTATATCTGGATTGTGCCATTCGTTGTACGCCCAGGCATGACCATGGGTATCGTTGATTTCAAGTACAACCAAGTGGGCGGCCATTGCCATCAGGGAAAGTGCCAGCAAGATCACCGTGAAGATCAAAAAAGTTTTCTTCAACATATACATCCCTCCTTGTAATTTTGAAATACCATTTATTTTAACATTATGTCCACATTTCGATCAAATAGCAGAAAGTAAGTGCTAAAATATAAGAGGTGATCGAATTGAAGAAAATGAGATTGGGAAAAACCAAAGAAATGCTTCCCAGCGTTGGAATAGGCACGTGGGGAATGGGTGGAGAATTCGAAGCGGATTTTTCAAAAGACAACGAATGCGTCGCGGCTTTGATCAGAGCGGTGGAATTAGGCATGACACACATAGACACCGCCGAGTTTTACGGCAACGGCCATACAGAAGAAATAGTCGGAAGGGCGTTAGAAGTTATAGGAAGAGAACGTGTTTTCATCACTTCAAAATTGTGGCCCACTCATTTGAAATTCTCTGATGCAATGAACTCGATCAGAGAAACTTTACGAAAGATTGGAACAGATCATCTCGATCTTTACTTGATCCATTGGCCTCCAACAGGCAAAACAATTGAAGAAGCCATTGATGTCATGAACGCCATTTTGGATGCAGGCTATACCCGATACATTGGGGTTAGTAATTTTTCTGTAAGTGAATTAGAACGTGCGATGATCAGGACCAAATCACCAATAGTTTGTAATCAGGTTCGCTACAACGTTCAAGATAGGAACGTTGAAGAATCGGGATTAGTTGATTTTTGCAAATCAAATAACATCAGCATCGTAGCGTATTCCCCCCTTAATAGAATGAATTTTGACGGGCCTCTTAAGAGAAAACTTGAAAAAATCGGAAATGCTCATGGTGCAAGTGTAACTCAGATAGCTCTTGCTTGGCTTATTAAAAAGGGCGTCTTTGTCATTCCGAAAGCAATTAAAGAGGCACATCTTGTCGAAAATGCTAAATCTGGGGATTTAGAACTCAGCGATGAAGAGATGAAAATGATATGACGAACGTCAAAAAATGTATGTAACGTTTGAAATGGTATAATTAACATGAGGTGATTTGATGCTTGATCTTTCTACCAAAAGTGCTTATGCAACTCGTGCAGTTTACGAATTGGCGCGAGCATGGAATAAAGGAATAAAAAAATTGACTCTCAAAGAGATCGTTGAGAAGCAAAG
>CAYYEU010000157.1:0-2714 GCA_964470975.1 uncultured Mesoaciditoga sp.
CGGTGATCGGGATAATGTTCAGATCTGTCATAGACGATTATCCAAGAGTCGGTCTTGCATTTCTCTTTGGATGGCTTTTTTTCGGGGCGACTTTTACCTTCAGAATGCCAATTTACGTGACTTTGGGAATTGTACTTATAGGTTTTTCAACTTTTGGAATAGGCATGATAAGCGCCTCATCCTTTTACCTACTGAATTTCAAAAGGGGTAGCGAGCCTATAAGCTTCATATTACAAGATGTTGTGATAGCGTTGGTGGGAGGATATTATTATCCGGTTAACGTGCTTCCAAAGTACCTTCAAATTTTGGCATCTTTCATTCCACACACATACGCTTTGGATCTTTTCAGAAGGGCATTGTTACCAGGCGCGTCTTTAACTCAGCCGGTTTTACCTCTACAATACCTTTGGGATCTTCCACCATTACTTGTCGACGTTTTGATTCTGATGTTGATGACCATAACCTTATTTCCACTCGGATTTTACCTTTACTACTTAGGGATCCAAAAAGCACGAAAAGAAGGGACTTTGACAAGATGGCAGTGATAGACTTAACCGAAATACGAAAATCCTATGGGAAAGGAAAAAAGAAAGTCGAAGTGCTCCATGGTATAAATGTGCACGTTGAAAAGGGAGAGATATTTGGGCTTTTAGGAAAAAACGGCGCCGGCAAAACGACTTTGATAAAGGTGATGTCTGGCCTCTTGATTCCTGACACGGCAAACGGCAAAGTGTTGGGATACGATGTCTTGAAAGAAAGCGATAAGATAAGAGCAAGTGTTTCATTAGTTGCTCCCACTGCGGATATCGGTGTAGATCCGGTCTTAACCGTAAGGCAAAACTTGCTCTTCTGGGCCACCGTTTACAGAATACCTTCGAAAAAGGTCAATGAAGACGTGAACGAGATCATGGAAGCACTCGATCTGATCAAATTCAAAGACGCATGGGCCATGGAAATATCCGCGGGAACTCGTCAAAGGTTGGCAATAGCCAGAGCATTACTCGTAAAACACGATCTTGTCTTTTTGGACGAACCAACGGTGAAACTCGATATGGAAGCTGCCAAGATGATAAGGAATTTCGTAGTGGATCTGAGAAACAAATTCGGGATAACATTTTTCATGACTACTCATCTCATAGAAGAAGCTGAAGAAATATGCGATAGGGTGATGATCATAGACGAAGGAAATGTAAAAGCCGTTGGGACTGTTGATGAATTAAGAAGTGCTTTTAACGATGGTGAAGAGATCGTCATCAGCGGGAAATTTGATATCTTGAATGTACGAAAATTGGAAAGAATGTGGAAAATGGATGTAAAGCGTGTCGATGATGAATTTCAACTCGATTTTCACGTTGAAAATGTTGACAAAGAACTACCGTTGATCATCGAATCGGTGATCAAATCCGGAGAAATAATGAATGTGGAAACCAAAAGGCTAACGTTGAATGATGTCTTCAAGAAGGCTGTAATTTAAATGAGGAAATTGCGGGCGATTCTTTCCTTTGCGTGGATTGAATTCAAAGCCTTGAGGTATTACCCATCGAACCTTGCGTTGGAGATCGTGAAAGGATACGTTGGCATCTTTGTGTGGTTCTTCATCGCTTACTTCATTCAAGGGTTTTCATCTAACACCTTTAAGGAATTTGGTGGCAATTACGTCTCTTACGTGGTTTTTGGTGTCATCTTTTTTCAAAGCTCCCAAGCTTTTCTCTCGACACCATTCAAATCCCTTTCCACGGCATTTTGGGAAAAAAGGCTTGAAATATACGCAACGCCGTCAAACGGTGTTCAAACTTACATATACGGCGAGATGCTTTGGGGATTCTTGCTAAAAACTGTGACAATGCTCCTTTTCTTTTTCACGTTCATTTTTATTGTTAAGACGGAGCTGGCTTTCCCTTCTTCTTTGGTGAATTTAACAGTGGTGTATTTGCTGTTGACCTTCTTTTCTTTCGGGGCGGGATTGATTGGGGCATCCAATTTCTTCTTTTTGGAGGTAAAACAAGGAACGGAACCTTTCACATGGATTTTAGGCGTTCTCACCCAACTCTTTTCTGGATTGTATTATCCAATAGCCTTATTTCCCAAAAGTATTAGATGGATATCCTACATACTCCCCCAATCCTATGCTTTCGATGCCATAAGGCGGATAGCGATCGGCGGAGAAAGTTTTTCCAATAAAAACGTGATGATCGACGTGATGATACTTACCATTTTCGCGGTATTCTCCTTTTTTGTAGGATTGAAGATCTTCGAAAAAGCGATTTCAAAAGCTGAGCGAACAAGTGGCTTTTCCTCTCTCGTTTGAAATTCTCCGCTCTCCGCAAGAGAAAGTTATCTTACTCACGTTGTGCGTGGATGTTGAATAATTAACGTGTCTTCAAAACTACATCTCTTTCTCGCCTCTTGTTGCGGAGATCATCCTGAGCCGACTAATAGTCGTCCTGAGCTCGATTCAGCGTAGCAACGATGCTTTTTCCACTTCAACAGAGGGAGCAACAGTATCAAAATTGCCGTTTTCAAAAAATACGCTCAGTGTGGTAAGGTTCTCTTTTTGAATAAGCGGATTGTTGCCCATTTAGAATGATCACCAAAACACCCTTCGGCAAACATTTTGCCGCATCAATCGGATTGAACACCATTTCTTGCCACAGGTTTTGTATAGCACTTTGAAAGGCTTCGAGTGCATTTTCTTACCAATCCCTGTGGCAAGA
>CAYYEU010000158.1:0-2712 GCA_964470975.1 uncultured Mesoaciditoga sp.
AAAGAGTACATACAACACATAAGTCCTATAGAATCTTATCCATTCACTCCTCGTTGGACAGAAGAGAAATAAAAAGCGCGCCCAAGGCGCGCTTTTTACCCAAGTAGAAGAGGGGGCAAAAATATGATAAAGAATTACGTGCTTGATACAAACGTTCTGATTCACGATCCAGATGCGATTAAGGCTTTTGAAGACAATAACATCGTGATACCATTAACAGTTATAGAAGAAATTGACAAACTAAAAACACGTCCCGGCGAAGTTGGAAGAAATGCTCGCCAAATTGCCCGTAATCTCGATGGCTTAAGAAACAAGGGGAAACTCAACAGAGGCATAAAATTAGAAAAGGGTGGCATGCTGAAGATCGAAGTTATAGAAGATCATCGACAGATGCCACATTTTTTATCAGATAGAGTAGCCGATGATTGGATATTACTTTACACAATGCAAATTGAAAAACGAAGTTCCTTAAAGACCATTCTCGTCAGTAAGGATATAAATATGAGAATAAAAGCAGACGCAATAGGATTAGAAGCACAAGACTATTTAACAGATCGCACCAGTGAAGACAAAATACTATCAGGTTACAGAGAAGTCGACCTTATCCCCCCAGCAAACGGCGATCCAAAATCCGTTGGACTTGACGATATGTTGGAAAATGAATTTGTAGTCTTCAAAGGATCAAAGATATTCAGGTACAAAAACGGAAGACTCGTTCCAATTCAAGTGGGCTTCGACACAGAAATATGGGGCATACATGCATTGAATAATGAACAGCTCATGGCACTCGATTTACTCCTCGATGATGATGTGGCATTTGTCACACTTTTAGGGCCTGCTGGAACAGGTAAAACGCTGCTGGCGCTTGCGGTTGGGTTGTATGAAACAACGAATGAAAAAAAATACAAGAAGATGATCGTCACGCGTCCAGTCGTTCCAATGGGAAAAGATATTGGATATCTGCCCGGTGGCGCAGAAGAAAAAATGCGTCCTTGGATCCAACCAATATACGATAATCTCGAATTTTTATTTGACAACGTAGGGAAATCCGTTTCTAAAATTGAAAATCAAAAGTTTCTCGAAATAGAGGTACTCAGCTATACGCGAGGAAGAAGTATTCCTCACCAATTCATCATAGTAGATGAAGCTCAAAATCTCACTCCACACGAAGTGAAGACCATCATAACGCGTGTTGGAGTTAAGACTAAAATAGTTCTCACCGGTGATATCTCACAAATAGACAGCCCCTACTTGGATATATCTTCAAATGGCTTGTCTTACAGCAGCGTGAAATTTTCAAAATACAAAGTTGCGGGCCATGTGAAACTGACTCATGGTGTGAGATCTGAATTGGCCACGTTGGCGTCCGAGATATTGTAAAAATCATTACGAGGAGGAAGAGATATGAAAGAAAGTGAGAGAGAGATAACACTTGAGTTGATCCGTGTTACCGAGGCTGCGGCGCTTAACGCCAGTAAACATTTAGGACTTGGAGACAAAGAATTGGTAGACCAAGCGGCCGTTGATGCGATGCGCGGAATGCTTGAATTGGTTGACTTGAAAGGCACGGTTGTTATAGGAGAAGGCGAAAAAGACAAAGCCCCGATGTTGTACATTGGCGAACAAGTCGGAAATTGGTCCGAAAATTCTCCAGAAATGGATATCGCGGTAGACCCAATAGACGGCACACGCCTTGTAGCCAACGGATTGCCAAACGCCATAGCAGTTATGGCCGCAGCAGAACGCGGAAAACTCGCATCCCTTCCAACATTTTACAGCCAAAAATTGGCATGTGGTCCAGAGCTTAAGGGAAAATTAGACATAAACGCAAGCGTAAGAGAGAATTTGAAAATAGCGGCAGCGGTTCTCGGATTGGATGTCAACGAAATAACGGTTGCAATACTCAATCGAAAACGCCATGAAAAACTTATAGACGATATAAGAAAAGTTGGGGCGAGAATAAAACTCATAAGTGATGGTGATATCGCAGCGGCTATAGCAACTGCCCTTCCAGACAGTGGCATCAATCTTTACATGGGAATAGGAGGATCTCCTGAAGCCGTACTTGCCGCGGCTGCCTTGAAAGCCATTGATGGAGAAATACAACTTAAGCTCTTTCCCACCGAGGAAGAAAAAGAAAAAAACGCTGATCTGGACACAGGCAAAGTTTACTTAACAGACGATTTAGCGGGTGGCGACAACGTTATATTCTCCGCGACAGGTGTTACAGATGGAGATCTTTTGGAGGGGGTTAGGTATTCCAAAAATCACGCTATAACGTATACCATAGCGATGAGATCTAAAACTCGTACGATTCGAAAAGTTGAGGCTTTTCACGATCTTTCTTATAAAACCATAGCACTTAAAACTTTGGGAACAAACGTGAAGCTTGAGAGGTGATTAAATGGATTTTGAAATAAATGGGAAGAGGGCCTTGATAGGCGGTGGTACCCGAGGAATTGGAAGAGCCGTTGCCGAGGCTTTAGCTGCTGAGGGAGTCGACTTGGAAATAGTTGCGAGACATTCAACAGGAAAAACGGCAGAAGAAATATCTAAAAAGTTTGGCGTAATAGTTCACGGTCACGATTTTGATCTTTCAAAAGATGATGTGATTTCTTTGAAAGAGAAAGTCGGGAGTGTTGATATCCTCTTTGCCAATATCGGTGGCCCAAAACCCGGCGAAATAGAAGAACTTAGCGATGAAGATTGGCA
>CAYYEU010000159.1:0-2667 GCA_964470975.1 uncultured Mesoaciditoga sp.
GTGACTTTTAGGAGGGGTATCTTGTCGTGATATGAAGTCCACTACAAGGCTCTGCCTTCATCAAAATGAGACTCTGCGCTTCAATTTAAAACAGGTTTAGTATATAATACACGCAACTTCACAAAAATTCTGGAGGTAAACGGTGTTGTTTTTACTTGATAAAGAGAGCAAAACATGCTTTTTCTAATACTTTTAACAATTCCGGCCATATTCCTAGGGTGGACCCTTGGCTACAATAACATGTCAGCCATATTCGGCCCTCCAGTAGTTGCTGGCGTTGTGAGGTACAGAACAGCCACAATTTTAGCCGCTGTGTTTATAATACTTGGAACCTTAATAGGAGGACGTGCGGTCTTAGGGACTGTGAATTCCTTGTCTAATACAAGTGGGCCTCTTATAGCGATAAGTGCATCTTTGGGAACAGCATTGGTCGTTTTACTTCTTTCGCAACTTTCATTGCCTGTTTCGATAACTCAAGGGATTGCGGGAGCGATGATAGGCGTCGCGGCAGCCAATCATACTGCCAACTGGGGCGTATTTGGAAAAATTCTGATCATGTGGGCCATAGCACCTTTTGGCGCAATAATTATTGCATACATGACCCATAGATTTGTTTCAATTTTTTACAATCGCATGAGATCTATAAGAGCAAGAGGAACTTTTGTGCGTTTGATGTCTTTGGCTATAGGCATATACACGGCTTATTCTTTTGGTGCAAACAACGTGGGAAACATCACAGGTCCCTTCACGGGAAAAGGTATGCTTTCTGTAGGTCAATCGCTTGGTGTAGGTGCGTTCGCCATGGCACTTGGAGTTTTACTTTCAAGCAAGAAAGTTATACATACAGTTGGTAACGGCATCACAGCACTTGAACCGTTTGACTCTGCTATAGCGTTGTTTTCAGAGGCTACATCACTTTTGATATTTGCCATAATAGGAGTTCCGATATCGAGCGTTCAAGCAATAGTGGGTGCTGTCATAGGGGTCGGGCTCGTTAAAGGAACGAAGATGATCAACGGAAAAACGCTGATCAAGATCATATCTGGTTGGGCGATAACCCCATTTGCAACTGGAGCGGTTGCTGTTATAATATACATGATATTGTTAAATTTTTGGAGGTGAACTATGTCGCTTTTATTTGGTAAGAAAGAAAATGAGGTAATAAATTTGTTTCATAAACACCTCCGCAAGGTTAAAGTGGCAGTGGATACCACGTACACCCTTATCCGAATCCCGTCGTCTAAAAGGGAAAGTGTGGTAAAAAAAGTCAGAGAGTTAGAAACAGAAGCCGATTCGATCAGAAGAGATGCTGAAACGATGATGTACTCAGGTGCTTTCTTGGCTCAGTCCCGCGGTGACATGCTTGGACTAATAGAAGCAGTGGATAGAATAGCGAACAAGGCTGAATTTGTCTCTGACTTACTGTATCTTCAAGATCTCATCATTCCAGAATCATTAAGAGAAAAATACGAAAAAGAGTTCGAATATTCTATTAAAACCTACGATGCTCTTCAAAAAGCCGCAGAAACTCTCTTCGATGACACTGAAAAAGTCAAAGAGTACGTTCTCAAAGTTGAGAAATGGGAAAATACGGGTGATGGAGCCGAAAGAGACTTGATCAGAAGTATATTCCAACTCGACATAGATTTAGCATGGAAAATGCAACTCAGGGAACTTGCTTTTCAAATAGGTGATATTGCAGATAGATCTGAAGATGCGTCCGACAGAATAGAGATAATATTGTTGAAAACGAATGCGTGAACAAGATGTCCAATTCTAAAGAAATCTTTGATGTTATAGAAACTATGAAAAGGCTAAGAGCACCTGAAGGATGCGAATGGGATGCGGCACAAACGCATGAAAGCTTGAAACCTTACATGATCGAAGAAGCATTCGAAGTGGCACACGCAATTGATTCTAAAGAACCAAATGAACTCAAAGAAGAACTTGGAGATGTTCTTCTGCAGGTGATATTTCATGCACTAATAGCCGAAGAAAACGGTGAATTTGACATTTATGACGTTGCGAAAACCCTCAATGAAAAATTGATAAGAAGACACCCTCATGTCTTTGGGAACGTCAAAGGATATTCGTACGAAAAATGGGAAGAAATCAAAGCAACTGAGAGAAGAGAAACCAAGAGCAAAATTGGAAAAATAAATCCAGCCCTTCCTGGTCTTTCCATGGCGAGAAGAGTGCAAGAGAATGCAGCTGCATATGGTTTTGATTGGGATTCTTTAGAACCTGTTTTTGACAAGGTGAAAGAAGAAATAGATGAACTTAAAAAGGCAAAAAATCAAGAAGAGCAAGGTGAGGAACTGGGAGACCTCATCTTTGCAGTGGTTAATCTTGCAAGGCATTTGAACTTAGATCCAGAAATTGCCGTCAGAAAGGCAACCGAAAAATTCATAGAAAGATTTGAAAAGATGTATAAGATCGCGGAAGAAAATGGCGTTGACTTCAAATCTCAACCCATTGAAATAATGGAAAAATTCTGGCAAAGAGCCAAGAGAGAGGAGTGAAGAAATTTGAAGAAAATTTTGCTTTTTTCATCAATCTTAAGTCTGTTTGTTGTCGCAATTTTTGCGGCATCCGCAACGCCTACCACCTCCAGCACATCTGCAACGCTTAACGTAGTTGCAATGGTGAATGGAGAGCCTATATATT
>CAYYEU010000160.1:0-2655 GCA_964470975.1 uncultured Mesoaciditoga sp.
AGAATATTTTACGCGGTTAAATCGAACTCTCATGTAAAAGTTATAGAAAGGCTGCAAGACTTAGGTTCGTCTTTTGACGTTGCCTCTAAAGGAGAGATAAGGAAACTTCTGGAAATTGGTATTCACCCTTCAAAACTTAGCTTTGGGAACACCATTAAGAAAGAAGAAGATATAAGATTTGCCCACGAAGCGGGCATCAATTTTTTTGCGGCTGACGCTGAAATGGAGCTTGAAAAGATCTCCAGAAATGCCCCACATTCAAAAGTTTATTTTAGACTTTCTGTTGGCGAAACTGATAGTGATTGGCCACTTTCAAGGAAATTCGGCACGGATGTAGATCATGTAAAAGATCTTATCCTATATGCAGATACATTAGGGCTTGAACCAATGGGAGTCTCTTTCCATGTTGGTTCTCAATGCTATGATAAATACAGTTGGAAAGTGGCCTTGATGAAAGTTGCCGATGTTTTTTGGTTTGCACGATTGCAAGGAATAAAAATGAACACAATAAATCTTGGGGGCGGCATGCCGATCAAATATGTGAGAGACATTCCAACGGTAGAGGAAATAGGAGAAGTTATAGACGAGAGCGTGGAAGAATATTTCAATTTCATGGATCGCCCGACACTTTTCATTGAACCAGGAAGATCGATGGTAGGCAACGCTGGAACTTTGGTTTCACACGTGATTTTGAGATCTACAAAGGATATGAAAGATTGGGTATATCTTGACGCTGGGGTTTATCATGGCTTGATGGAAACGATAGAAGATTTGAAATACAAAGTAGTCGTGGATGGAAAAGAGGATCATTCCACCAAAACCTTCACTTTAGCAGGCCCAACATGTGATAGTGTGGATGTCATTTACGACGATATAGAACTCCCAGAAGATATTACGCTTAACGATGTCGTCTATTTTTTGAATGCAGGTGCTTACACGGTGGATTACAGCACCAATTTCAACGGTATTGAAGGTCCAACGGAAATTTTCATGGATGAAGTTTTTGAAAAAGAAGTGTCACGAGCCATCAACGGATGAAAAGCTCACGATACGATTTTTTGCTGTGAACTCGTTTCTTGTGATATAATGAGCGCGTTGATGATGCTCATTGACAAAAGGTGAGCGAAATGTGTGAAAAGCTCACAGAATATTGCTATAAAGAATGCGGAGGTGCTGAATTATGAAAGCAGTTGTTAATGAAGATCTTTGTATTGGTTGTGGAGTTTGTGAAAGCCTTTGTCCTCAAGTGTTCAAGCTCGGAGATGATGGAAAGGCTCATGTCATCGCAGACGATTGCAGTGCGGGTTGCTGTGAAGACGCAAAAGATTCTTGCCCAGTTGGTGCCATTTCGCTTGAAGAGTAATGAACTTCAAGGGCGGGAAGGATTCCCGCCCTTTGTCTGTTTGACTGTCAACGTTGAATAATAACAATCACGATGTATTTGCATTTGGGAAAGGAGAACTGAAACGATGTCAAGGAAATGTGATATTTGTGGGAAGAGTGTGGAAACTGGTAACAATGTTAGCCATTCACACAAGAAAACAAAGAGAACTTTTAAGCCGAACCTTCAATCGGTTAAAGTGATGGGCAAAGATGGCAAAGTGAAACGCTTAATGGTTTGCACAAGATGTCTTAAAGCTGGAAAAGTTCAAAGAGTTTAAAATCATGGAAAGCAGGAACACCTATGCGGAGGTAAACGTTGCAAAATTCCTCCGCAATATTTTTGAGATTTCTCAAAGGGTTGCTCTCCCAGTTGCTCCTGTTTTAAAAGCAGATGCTTATGGTCATGGAGCTTTGGAATTGGCCCTTGCGTGTCAAGAAGATGGAATAGGGTTCCTCGTGGTATCTTTTTTGGAAGAAGGAATTCAGCTTAGAGAAGGTGGAGTAGTTCTTCCAATACTCGTTTTGAGCTATTTTGATCCTCGGTACGTTGCAGAAGCTGTTACTTACGATCTGTCAGTGACGGTTTATTCCTTTGAGCAAGCGAGGGGGATATTGAAGAATCTCAAAGATGATGACAAATTGAAAGTTCACATCAACGTGGACACAGGTATGTCTCGGTTGGGTCTTGATGTGGGAAAATCGTTAGAGCTTTACGAGTTGCTGTCAAAGGATAGAAGAATAAAAATAGAAGGCGTATACACTCATTTTTCATCTGCCGATGATCCAGAAGATCCCATGAATTATGAACAGTTGAAAAAATTCGATTCGTTTTTAAGAAAAATCAAGAGACCACGCTACGTCCACGTTTCTAACAGTGCTGCTTCTGCGATATTAAAAAGTTCCATTGGAAACATGTGTAGGATTGGGATAGCGTCTTACGGTTTGCAACCTTCTTCCAAAATTCATCTTGACTACATTGAACCCATCATGAGTGTCCATTCAACGGTTGCTCTTGTAAAAGATTTGAAAAAAGGGCAAAGTGTTGGATATGGTCATACTTTTGTCGCCGATAAAAAAATGAGAGTGGCAACGATCCCGTTTGGTTATGCGGATGGTTTTCCTCGAGCCCTTTCCAACAAAGGTAGCGTGTTGATCAATTCATCAAGAGCACGTGTGTTGGGAAGAGTGAGTATGGGGCAGACAGTGGTGGATGTTTCAAATGCTGGAAGTGTTAGAATGGGAGATGACGTTGTTGTCCTGGGAAAGAATGGC
>CAYYEU010000161.1:0-2641 GCA_964470975.1 uncultured Mesoaciditoga sp.
CAAAGTTCAATCAAAATATTTCGTCAAATCTACGGCAGCTATCGCTCCGTCAGCTGCTGCCGTTATAACCTGTCTTAAAACCGTTTTTCTCACATCTCCAACGGCATAAACACCTTTGATCTTCGTTTCCATATGTTCGTTGGTTATAATGAAACCATGATCGTCCATTTCTACCACATTTTTAACAAGCTGTGAATTTGGTACGAGTCCTACGTATATGAAAACTCCGGATGTTGGGTATTTTGTGATTTCCCCGCTTTTCACGTTTTTCAACGTCACGTATTCAACAGAATCGTTACCACCTATTTGGGTGACAATGCTGTTCCAAATGAACTTCATGTTCGGTATCTTAAATGCCCTTTCTTGTACGATTTTCTGGGCCCTCAGCTTGTCTCTTCGGTGGACGACACCGACCTCTGAGGATATTTTAGACAGGTATATTCCCTCTTCAATTGCGCTGTCTCCCCCACCGATCACGACAACAGGCTTATCTTTGAAAAAAGATCCGTCACAAACGGCACAATATGACACTCCACGATTAGCAAATTCATTCTCTCCTGGAACGCCTAATTTTCTCGGATTACTACCCGTAGCTATTATGACAACCCTTGCGGTATATTCGTTTCCAAAATCGGTCTTGATCTTTTTCACATTACCGCTGAGATCCATTTCCATGACTTCTTCATTTGCAAAAGAGACGCCAAACTCCCTTGCATGTTCCACGAACTTGTCAGCCAGTTTTTCTCCGCTGATCGATGCAAATCCAGGATAGTCTTCAACCATGTTAGTTAAAGTGATCTGACCGCCTTCTGTTGCCCTTTCTAAAACCAAAGTTTTTAACTTTGCTCTGGCCGTGTAAATCGCGGCAGATAATCCCCCCGGACCTGCACCAACGATCACAACATCATAATTCTTCTTCTTTGGCTCATTGGATATGCCAGAAAGATTGAACATCGGCATAACTCAAATCACGCTCCCTTTACAACACTCATCACCTGTTCAACAAACGCGTCTTCTGGAAGAGCACCTACAAATTCTCCCGCTCCTTCATTGATGATTATGTGCGGAACAGAAGAGACGTTGTACTTCATTGAAAGCTCCGGGAATTCATTGGCTTCCACCATTTCTCCTTGAATGTACTCAGACTTCATGGCAAGTTTCTGAGCCATTGCTACAGCTTTTGGACAGTAAGGACAAGTTGGCGTGACGAATACCTGAAGCTTTAAAGGGCTATCAACGTTTTTAAGCATTTCAAGCGTTGCAGGTGAAAGCTCGACCTCTCCTCCTTTGGAAATCGCGATTATATCTTCTATTAACGTGGAAAATTCGTACCCTGAAGGCACACCGTAGAATCTCACTCTCATGTCATTTCCGTCTTTGTCAAGCATGATTATCGCTGGCATCATTTCGACTTTGTACTTTTCGACAAGATCGCCTTCAGCGTTGAAGTCGTGAATCTCTATGTTTATTTTTTCGTTCGTTTCGGCAAGTTCCTCAAGTATCTGCTGAGAAACATCACAATATTGGCATTCATCTTTGTCATCACTTTTGAAAAACAGGATTTTTACCTCGGATTTTAATTCCTTACCAAACAAGTCTATAAGATACTTTCTATCTTCTTCTGAGAGAAGAGCAGCCATTTTTTTCACCTCCATAAATTGCAAATACCCATAAAGGGTATTTTTCATCTAAATCATACCATATTTGTCGGGTAAAAAGATTTAAGCAAGTTTAATTCTATGTGTTTTTACGGTGTCTAAAATATTTTGAGCAATAGAACGTTTTTCATCTCGATTTACACGGATCATATCTCCATTTCTGCAGAGAATCGTCACTTCGTTGTAGTCTGAGTTAAAACCTACGTCTGTCCGTGAAACATCGTTGGAAATTATCATATCGAGATCTTTCAACTCTAACTTGTGTTTTGCGTTTTTTAAGACATCTTGGGTTTCAGCAGCGAAGCCTACCACGAATTGTTCCGGCTTTCGCACTTTAGAAATTTTCATCAAGATATCTGGCGTTCTTACCAAATGCAAACTCAATTCGTCGGAATTCTTTTTTATTTTTTGTTCCGAAACAACGGCAGGTTTGTAATCGGCAACGGCTGCCGCCATTATCACGACATCCGCCCATTTCATTTCTTCCAGGACGATTTTCCCCATTTCCTCAGAGGTTTTAGCATTTTTTCTTTCAACGCCATAGGGAGTTGGAAGATTCACCGGTCCAGAAATCAAATGCACATTCGCATTTCTTGATTTCGCGGCCTTTGCTATTTCGTAACCCATTTTCCCCGAAGAGCGATTGGTCAGGTATCTCACAGGATCTATTGGCTCTTGAGTAGGGCCTGCGGTAACGAGAACATTTACACCGTTAAAATCATTTGGTCCCACCATTCTATCTATTTCGGACAAAATGTCTTCATTTTCTGGATATCTCCCCTTGCCATATTCCCCGTCCGCAAGATGTCCAGAAGATGGCTCTAAGACATTCCACCCGATCTTTTGTAGATTCGAAAGATTTCTCACGGTAATTGGATTTTCATACATTCTGACATTCATGGAAGGAACGGCAAGTTTAGGCCCTTCAAATGCAAGGGCAGTCATAGTGAGAAGATTATCGGCAATTCCATTTGACAACTTGG
>CAYYEU010000162.1:0-2599 GCA_964470975.1 uncultured Mesoaciditoga sp.
GGTGGAGGTGTTGCGCTCGCAATTGCAAGAGCTGGAGGAACCGCAATAAACGAAGAGTCTAAAAGATACGTTCAAGAACATGGCTCCGTTCCTACTGGGGAAGTAGCAGTTACTTCTGGAGGCAAGCTGAAAGCACGTTACGTGATACACACCGTTGGGCCAGTATGGGGTGAAGGAAACGAAGAAGAAAAACTTTCAAATGCTTTTTACAATTCTCTTGCTCAAGCCGATGAACTTGGTATTGAGAGTATAACCTTTCCAGCAGTCAGTTCCGGAATATATGGATTTCCCAAAGACAAATGCGCAAAGATTTTCTTTGAAACTGTAAAGCGATATTTTAACGAAAGGGGATCCAATTTAAAGTTGGTTAGAATGTGTTTGTATTCGAAAGAGGATTATGAAATCTTTGAAGGGATCATGAAGGAGGAGTTTTGATTGAAAGATATCATGGAAGTTTCTCCAGAAGTTGAAAAAGCGTTGAACAATTCTATGCCAGTGGTTGCACTTGAATCCACAATAATATCCCATGGAATGCCCTACCCCAAGAACTTGGAAACTGCCATTTCTCTTGAAAACGAAATCAGATCACACGGTGCCATACCAGCAACAATAGCCGTTATCGGTGGGAAGATAAAAATAGGATTGTCCAAGTTAGAGTTAGAATACATGTCAAAAGCCGAGGGCGTTTTGAAACTCAGCAGAATGGATCTGCCTTACGCCGTATCTAAAGGCTTTGACGGTGCCACAACAGTTGCGGCAACGATGATATGCGCCAACATGGCAGGGATAAAAGTTTTTGCCACTGGAGGAGTTGGAGGAGTTCATAGAGATGCGAACGAAACCTTTGATATTTCAGCAGATCTCTTCGAACTTTCAAAAACACCTGTTGTCGTTGTGTCAGCCGGCGTAAAATCAATTCTTGATATCCCAAAGACACTCGAATTTCTCGAAACTCTTGGTGTAACCGTGGTTGGATACAGAACGTATGATTTTCCGTCATTTTATTCTAAAAGCAGCGGTTCCAAACTGTACATGAAAGTCGACACGCCAAAAGAGGTGGCAAATCTTTACAACACTAAAATTAAAATGGAGATCGAGAGTGGAATGCTTGTTGCGAATCCAATATCGAAAGAGTACGAAATACCCAACGATGTCATTGACAAGGCTATCAACAAAGCACTTGAAATGGCCAAAGAAGACGAAATATCCGGAAAGGCAATAACACCGTTTTTGTTGTCTAAAATAGTTGAACAGATTCCAGAGGCCTTAGAATCAAACATTTATTTGGCCAAATCCAACGCTGCACTCGCGGCCGAAATATCCAAGTATTTGTAACTACACTTTCCTTCTGAGTTTAGAAAGGGCTTTCCGTTATAGGAAAGCCCTTTCTATTTATTTCACACTAAAAGTAACGAATACGGTGAACGTAAGTTATTCAAAAAGTTGGCATAAACTACGCTAATCAAGTAGGAAGAGGGGTATTAAAAGCCAGAGGAGGTGGATACTTTGAAGAAATCTACCATTTTTATCTTGATTCTGATAATGCTAATGTTGACCGTGATTTTGAGTTCATGTTTCCTTTTGGATTTTCTAAAGGGAGGTTATGAAAAAGCGACTAAAATAGTTGTAGAGGATGTTCTACCTCAGCAACTCGCTTTAACACCAAATGCAACTTACATATGTTCAAGACTTGAAAGCCCAATTGCGAGCGGTACCATAATCATACCTGATAAAATTAAAACGTCCGGTTTAAGCGAAAACAGCATAATAGTCCGTGACTGGATCATCGCAAAAGAAGAATCCTACTTTTTTCTCTTAGATCTCAATCCTGGAGCTTTTTACGCTCATCCTGTTAAATACATCCTTGTGTCAAAATCCGGAAGCACAACTGTCATGCCAGCCGAATGGCTGCCAAAAATTAACGGAGAAGTACCGCCGGAACTGAACAAAGCTATTATTTCAAAAAATCTTATAATTCAGTCGAACATAACGCTTTATGAGCCTAGCGGAATTCATATGGTGTACGATTTCCCACAAATTGTCCTTCGTGAAAGTGAAGGCGTGATAATCGTTCAAGGGCTCAAATCAAACGAGAATCTTTTCAGTTACGCTCAAGATGCTTATCTGGAGGTTGTGGAATTTTTCCAAGCTTACAAGAATGCAAGGCCTTACGATACCGTTGAAATCAATGGTCTTGTTCAAAGCGATGCGGCAAATGTTTTGAGTGCCATAGATGCCATGGCAAACAAACATTCTTTGGTAACCATATACATAATTGCCCATGGTAACGTGAATTACGTAAGACTTGGTGGGTACGGTTTCAGTGCCTATCAATTTAAAAACAAGATGGCTGCTCATCCAAGCACCAAATTCAATTTTTTACTCGGTTCTTGCCATGGAGGAAGTTTCATAGACGATCTGAATTCGCTTTCAAACGTTCGATTGGTGCTGACAGCCGCCAAGAGCAACGAATCCGCATGGCCAGATTGGGATAACTACGGTTCAACAAGCGATTACAACCCTTCAGACGTTGGAACTGAATGGACAAGTTCGATTTTTGAAAGGGCAAAGTCCATTCTTGAAAGCTCTGCAAAATGGA
>CAYYEU010000163.1:0-2565 GCA_964470975.1 uncultured Mesoaciditoga sp.
TGATTTCCAATAAATTAAAATCGTTACTTTCATGCACAATGCGAGTTGTCAACTTCTTTCAAAGGAGACTCCATCGTCTACACGAGAGTGGTTCACCTTAAAACTATCTCTTTTACGACGTACTTAGAAGTCATGGCACGGAGAAGGCCTGCATAAGTGAGGTTGAACCCTATTTCATCACCAATTTCAAATTCTTTTTCGCAGTCAGTTACATCCAAGACGGTGTAATCACTTGAAGCGTGAAGAACATGAATCCCTTCGTCAATTGGCTTCAATCCATCTGACGGCACATCCTGTTCGCCAATTGCGATTATGGCTTTGAGCCTTTTGCCTCGATCTTCAAAGATCGGGATTCTTCCCATCGCATCTCTTCCAATTTTTCCACGAGGAAGCGAAGGTTTCATTTTTAGCTCGACTATCTCTGCAAAAAGGGTGAAGGTGTCTTGGCGTAAGAAAGGGAAGCTTCTACCGTTTGTGACATCGTTCCCTAAAATCAGTGCTTCTCCAATTCTGTAAGAATTGACGCCCTTTGGCAAGCTTCCGTTCTCTACAAGATGAAGTGCGGACGTGTTTCCGCCACTCACCACTTTGAATTTAACCCCATGCCTTTTGATCTCATCTGCTATGTTTGAAAGAACTGTCATGTTTTCAACATTTGGAATCACGCCGCCGTAGCACCCCAAATTCGTCCCAATCCCGTACAGTTCGATTCCAGGCATTTTGGACGCTTTGACAATTTCATCAACTGCGCTTTCGTACCACACGCCTTCCCTTAAATCACCAACATCGATCATGTAAAGAATTTTTTGGGTTTTGCCACACCGTTCTGCCTCTTCGCCAAGGATCTGAGTGGTCTTCAGCTCGGATACGAGTGCAACATCCACATTCTCCACAATTTTTGGTATCTCGCTCAACATTGGAACCCGTAAGAGCATGAAAGGCCCTTTTAGTCCCATGTGTCGCATTTCGATCACGTTGCTGATTCGAGAATCGCCTATCATATCAGCTCCAAGTTCAAGGTACATTTTGGAAAATTCCGGATTTCCGCACGTGACTTTAACGACGGCCGTAAGTTCAATACCCGCATTGTGACACATTTTTATTACTTTTTGAGCGTTGTAAACCAACGCTTCCTTGTTGGCAACGAGCTTAGGGTATTGCATCAGTTACCTCCAATCAATATTTGTATTTCAACTGTTTTCTCATCTCACGTTCTCGATCTTTCTTTGCTATGTCTTCGCGTTTGTCGTAAATATGTTTTCCCTTTCCAAGCGCTATTTCTATTTTTGCCTTTCCTTTGTCGTTAAAATAGACTCTCAACGGCACAAGTGCAAGTCCTTTTTGATCGACTTTGGATGTTAGGCGAATGATCTCTCGCTTGTGCATCAGCAATTTTCTTCGCCTGAGAGGATCATGATTGAAAACATTTCCCGATTTGTAGGGGGCAATGTGCATATTTTCGACGAAAAGCTCCCCTTTTCGTATTATGCAATAAGCATCGTTTATGTTAGAACTACCGGCGCGGAGGGATTTTACCTCCGTGCCTTTCAATTCTATTCCACATTCAAACTTTTCAAGTATTTCGTAATTTCTTCGTGCTTTTGAATTCGTTGCGACTACTTTCAATTTTTGTTCTCCTTTAGATATTTTTCAAACCATTCGAGTATTAAATCAAGTCTCTTAATTCTGTGATTCGGCTTCCCAGAACGCGATAATTCATGTGTCTCATCTGGAAATAAGGCGAGTTTTGCTTCTTTTCCAAAGTACTTCAAAGCCGTAAAGAATTGAAGGGCTTCCGCCATCCAACAACGTTTGTCTTCCATGGAATGAATCATGAGAAGAGGGGTTTCAACGTTTTTCACGTAAGTTAGTGGAGACATCTCAGAATAACCATTTGGATTTGACCACGGATCTCCTTCAAGTTGATCTGGCCCAAAGAAATATCCTATATCCGTTGTTCCAAAGAACGATGTCCAATTGCTTATCGATCTTTGTGACACCGCGGCTTTAAATCGTTTTGATTGAGTCACGATCCAATTCGTCATGTATCCTCCGTAGGATCCTCCGGTCACGCCCCAATGAGATTCGTCTATGAATTCGAATCGTTTCGTGGCTTCATCCACAACCTCCATCAAATCCAGAAAGTCCCTTTTCCCATATGCGGCCCGTATGTTCGCAAAATTTTCTCCGTAACCATCGCTTCCAAGTGGATTCGAAAAGATCACCACATAGTCGTTTGAAGTGAGAACTTGGAATTCCAAAAAGAATCCGTATCCGTAAGAAGTTTTTGGACCACCATGAACTTCGAGCACTGCAGGATATTTCTTCTTTGGATCGAAGCTCGCGGGCTTCATGATCCACGCATCAACTTTTCTACCATCTGATGTCTTTACTTCAAAATATTCTGGTTCTGAAAGTTTCAAATTCTTTAGAACGTTCGAGTTGAAACGTGTGATCTTTCTCTCTTTGCCGTTTTTCAACATGTAAACATCATCAAGTGAGGTGAAGTTCATGGATGCAAATGCGATGTTTCCGTTGTTCGCAACGCTGAATCCGTCAACGTTT
>CAYYEU010000164.1:0-2550 GCA_964470975.1 uncultured Mesoaciditoga sp.
TTAAACTTTTAAAGTTGACGCACATTAAGAGATTGCATCATATTTGAAAGCATTTATCTGTAAATGATGTTATAATAAAATTTAAAGCACACATAAAGGAGGGAAGCGTATGAATAAAGGAATAATGGGTATATTGAAATTCGCCTTGTCAAGAGAAATAGAGGGAATGAATTTTTACAAGGAAAAGGTGAACAGCGTTAAGGATAAGAATGTTAAAGAAGTTTTTGAACAACTTTCTGAGATGGAAGACGGACATGTGGCTTACATAAACAAGCTCATAGAAAGTGTTTCTAAAAAAGAACCGGTTTCCAAGGTGGAGCCACCAACCCAAAACGTTGAGTTCTTCAAAAGAAGAGAAGAAAAAGAAATAGTTGGAGGAAAAGTGGACGACATGGCCTCAGATCTTTCTATTCTAAGAATGGCTTATCTCATAGAAGATGATTTTATGAATTTTTACAAGAACTCCGCCGAAAAAATCGATGATTTGGAGGCTAAAAAGATTTTAAACTCTCTCTCTTCATGGGAAAAAGAACATCGTGATATGCTTTACACACTTTACAAGCAAGGAACTGATGAATACTGGAATGAGATGGGATTTACACCCTTGTTCTGATTTGAATTAAATTAACGAAGTATCAAAATGTCAACTACCAACTACTTGTAGAAGTAAAAGTCTCCATGCTGGAAGTACGATGAAAGTCGTATATACTACATGGATGATTTCATCTGCCTTCGAAAATACTATTTTGATGAAAAAAGGAGCATTTGGATGCTGAGAAGTGAAGGAGACAAGCTGTTAAAAGCCGTGCTTTGCACTCCCAAATTTGAGTATTTTCATGTTAGCGACAACGAAGTACATAACATCACACAGGTCGCGGATCGAAAGAGAGCGGTACAACAACATGACAAGTTAAAATTGACACTTACGAAATCCGGATGCGAAGTGATCGACATCCCTGAACTTGAAGGTCATCCAAACTCGGTCTTCACACGTGATACGGCTCTCTGCACTCCAAAAGGATATGTTAAATTAAGAATGGGTCTTTCCACTAGGAGAGGTGAAGAGGATTGGATTGCACAGGTCTTGAATTCTCTTGGAGAAAAGGAAATTGGAAGCATCGAAGAACCCGGCACCGTCGAGGGCGGAGACATCATATTGGCAGGATCGGTCGCTTTCGTTGGCCACTCTCGAAGAACTAATGAAAACGGTGTAAAGCAGATTTCAAGCCTGTTGAATTCCATGGGTTACGAGGTGAGAACGACAGTTGTGCCCCCACCCTATTTACATATAGGCGGTGCCATGAGCGTTATTGGGCCAGAGTGTGTACTATGTTGTCATGGGGTTTTTCCAGACGGTTTTTTCAACGGATTTAGCAAAATCGAAGTTTCTAACAACACGTTCATCAGTGGAAATGTGATATCGTTGGGTGATAAAGAAGTTATTGCAGACACTAAGAACTCCGAAACCATCAGTGCGCTGATAATGGAAGGATTCACAGTTCATAGAATAGATTTGTCAGAGTTTGTAAAAGGGACAGGAGGACCAAGCTGTCTTATCATGCCTGTTGAACGAGGCAAATGATGAAGTTAACGGAGACGTAGGAGTTAAAATTTGGATTGTTTAGCGGTTTTTTTCGACGTATTTCATTATGTTCTTAAGCTCTTCTAATTTTTCTTCGATGTTGCCAGTCTTAACCGCTTCGCGGACACAAGTTTCTATATGCTTGTTTATCACCAAGGTATTCGCTTTTTTCAGAAGTGAGATAACCGCAAGTAATTGGGTGGAGATATCAATGCAGTAGCGTTCATCTTCTATCATTTTGATAATCCCTTCAAGATGACCGCGAGCGGTTTTCATAATCCTTAAAGCATCTTCATGTTTGTGAATCTTCTTTTCTGTATTTTTGGATTTCTTTATCTTCGTATCAGACATTCTTAACCTTCTTTCGCAATCAACAGATTTTTCTCTAACACTCATCATATCACAATTTGAATTTCATATGATAAAGCTGGTGCCCAGGCACCAGCTTTATCACTTTTCAACGCCGATGACTTCGTAAGCAGTGTCTTCCAGTGCCGCTTTAAAAGTTTGCTCTGGAACTTGGGAAGAAGTTTTAACTTCTGCAAATCCACTTTTGAGATCAACTTTTACCTCATCAACTCCTTCAATCTCCGAGAACAACCTTTTAACGGTTCTCGTGCAATTATCGCAGGTCATTCCCTTTATCTTCACCTTCATCAGAATTCACCTCCAAATTTTTTAATTTCATCCTTTCTTACACGTGAACAAATTGACTATATCCAAGAAAAGCTTTTTTTCTTCAACGATCTTAAGACCAGACCTTAAGATATTTTCTCTTCTCACTTCTTTAAATCCAACAATTGGATTGGGAACGATGCAAAAAACAAAAATTGCCACGGCGAAATCAAATGTGTTTTTAGGAAAATTCATGTTGGTTACATCCATTCTTATCACTCCTTTATCATCATTGAACTTTTCTCTTTTTCAACCTATCCAGATTTCGAGGAACATAGATCACTCCACACAAC
>CAYYEU010000165.1:0-2520 GCA_964470975.1 uncultured Mesoaciditoga sp.
ACACAATCCGGAAGAGAGCCGATACACTTCAAAATCCAAATGTAACAATTGAATTTGAATGAAAACGTGTCGCTTCGTAGCATAACGAAAACCATATCCGAGGTGTAACTGTCAAATCCAGAGCAATTGCGAATTCAGGCTTAACGAGCTAAAACAACAAAAAACGGGCTGCCAGGAAAGCAGCCCATTTTGAACATCAAAAATTACATTTCGAATTTTTCGATAAAGGCTTTGTAAGCAAGGTACGAATGGTAAAGATCTGCTTTTGATACTATTTCATACGGAGAATGCATTCCAAGCAAAGCTGGTCCCATATCGACAACATGCATACCGTGCTCAGCAAAGAATTTTGCAACGGTTCCGCCACCTCCAACGTCCACTTTCCCAAGTTCACCAGTTTGCCAAGATACTTTGTTATCATTCAGAAGTTTTCTTATCTTCCAAACGAATTCCGCATCTGCATCGTTAGCTCCTGCTTTTCCATACGCTCCAGTGTATTTCGTCACAACGATACCATGACCCAAAACAGCTGCGTTGTTCATTTCGTGAACATCTTTAAAGGTCGGATTCACGGCGGCACTTACATCTGAGGAAAGCACGGCTGTGTCTTCTACCAGATCGTCCAAGAAAATGTTGGCATCTTTCCCTCTCGCACTTAACACTTTCTTAACAGGTGGAAGCCAGAACTGATTCTTTGCCCCAGTGCTACCATCACTTCCTATTTCTTCTTTGTCAAAGAACACGATCACAGTGGGCCTCGAAAGTTTTTTAGCATCTAAGAGTGCCCTCAAACTCGTGTAAGCGCATATCTTATCGTCGTGTCCATAAGCGGCTATCATGCTACGATCAAATCCCATTTCCCTTGCATCAAAAGCTGGAACCAATTCCAATTCGGCACTCGTTAAATCTTCTTCGACAATCCCATACTTTTCGTTGAGAATTTTGAGAACGTTTAATTTCACAGGAGAATCGAGTTTCTCAAGCGTTATTGGTTTTGAACCTATTATAAGGTTGAGTGTTTCACCACTTATGTCACGGCATTTTTTGTCTGGATTTCTGTCCAAATGTGGGAGCAGATCGCTTATTACGAATATTGGATCTTCAGGATCGTTTCCTATATTGACTTCGATGGTTTCCCCATTTTCTTTAAGAACAACACCAACAATGGACAACGGGATGTTGAACCATTGATATTTTTTTATGCCACCGTAGTAGTGTGTCTTGGCCAAGGCAACATCTGTATCCTCATAAACTGGCCTTGCTTTCAGATCTATTCTAGGTGAGTCTATATGAGACGCTATCACGTTAAAACCGTTTTTGATATTTTTAGGGATTCTGTATATTGCTATTGCCTTTGACCTGTAAATCTTGTACGCTTTTACTTCTTCTTTCAAATTCGCATTTTCAATAGGCACGTAACCATTTTTGTTTAAAATTTCAACGGCTTCTTTTACAAGCGTTCTCTCGGTTTTCCCTTTGGACATGAAATTCATGTAATCCTTTGAAAAATCATCGACCGGTTTTGCTTTTGTGTTTTTCCACGCACTCTCGTTTGAATATTCAAGCTTCTTTTTAAGAGATTCGTACTCTTTCTTTGTCATGTAGCTCCCTCCTAAAGATCATTTTAAAAGTCGAGAATTCATTTCCACGACGAGACTTACTTCACCAATCCCTATATCTAAACTTTCTGCTATCTTCTCCACACTCCACCCTCTCTCTTTAAGATCCAATATCTTTTCTTCCTTGCTTAAGTGTCGTATAGTAGGTTCACGCGTCAAACTTGATCCTATTTTCATTTTTTCAAACTGAGTTTGCAAATTTTGTTCCTTGTTCCTAATTTGAATGTTGTTTGATCCGGAAATATTCACAGAAAGATTCTTCATTTCCGATATAACCTCGCTGATTTTCATGTAAGCCACATTTGCTTCGTGAACCGCCGATCTCAATTCCGTGATCTTTCGTTCAACAGTATCGACATTTACACTTGTAACGTGTTGAATTTTCCCAATTAGTTCTGAGATGTTGTCACTGTCAAAAGAGTTTACTTTTTTTCGCTTTCTTGGACTTAATATGAGGATTACCGCCGAAGGGACAATGCCGATTGCCACCCCAACGGAAAGCCACAAGATGTCGATCATTTTTTATATTCTACCTCCGGAAATTTGAGATCCATTGGGCCTTTCCATATCAATTGATTTCCCTTCACCACCGTAGGAGTGGGGGAAACTGAGATTATCTTGTCTGATTGTGGAAAGTTGAATATGACCTTGGAATTCTCATCGAGTTTCATTCCAACTTTACCCATCGAAATTTTCATTTGATCACCATTAGAAGTAACTATTCCAGATATGACACCATTTTCTTCTATTTGCAATGTGTTGTCCTCTAAAGTGGTCATCGTGGATTGATAATCCAGAACTTTTATAGATGTTTTCGTGTTCTTGGATAGATTTGCAAACATATCACTGTAAGCTTTTACCTTATCTTTATGACTCAATCCACCAAATTGCTCCACAGCTT
>CAYYEU010000166.1:0-2502 GCA_964470975.1 uncultured Mesoaciditoga sp.
AAACACTCCAAATGTAACAGTTGTGAAGGGCCTTTCACAATTGTCCGTTTCAATGGCGGCTTTCGTTTGGAATGTGAAATCTTCTTCTTACATAGGTTCTGGAAAATTGGACGGAAATGGAATCCCGGCTGATTTTTTCTCTCGCCTCAATGTGAGAAAGGCGTTTGAATACCTCTTCCCGTACAAAGCGTACACTCACAATGTGTTAGATGGATACGCAATCACACTAAATGGAGCCATACCAAAAGGATTGTTGGGATACAATCCCAAAGTTCCGCCAACGTATTATCAGGATCTTTCCAAATCAGCAGAATATTTCAAAAAAGCGTACAATGGAGAACCTTGGAAAAAAGGATTTGAATTCACACTTGTTTACAACAAAGAGAATTCGAACAGAAGGACAGTGTGCAATATGATCAAAGCATTTGCAAGAAAGATCAACCCCAAATTCAAAATAAACGTTGTATCCGTGTAAAAAGTCAAGATGTTGCGGACAATTTCATTTTCAAGTGTAACCTCCATCTCAGCAATCTCTGTAACATTCACGCGTATGATGAATTTGTGATAGAATATATTACTCCGAGTTGAACTTCCTAAGGATCCTTCGATCTACGGTATTCAACCATTGGGTTGTGAGGAAAACCTCATAGCCTCCCGCGCTTGGAAAGGAGAATTTTCTTTTCAAGGGGGTAGTGTGTATGAGCTTCACTGGAAAACTTCTGAGAGTCAATCTCAACACAAAAACTTTTAAGGTAGAATCCATCGATCCTGAGCTTTTTAAGCTTTATCTTGGTGGCCGTGGATTGGCATCTAAAATTTTGATGGACGAGATCGACCCCAAAATCGATCCGCTTTCTCCCGAAAACAAACTCATATTCGCAACAGGTCTGTTAACCGGTACCATGGCTCCAACCGGTGGAAGATATATGGTCGTGACCAAAGGCCCTTTGACCGGAACGATAGCTTCAAGCAATTCGGGAGGATTTTTTGGAGCCGAACTGAAATTCTCTGGATACGACATGCTCATCGTTGAGGGAAAATCCGACAAACCTGTTTACATTTCCATTATGAATGGTGAAGTTGAAATCAAGGACGCTTCACACTTGTGGGGGAAAGACACCTATTTCACAACGGACACGATTTTGAAAGAAGTGGGGGACGAAAAGGCAAAGGTTTCGTGTATAGGTCCGGCTGGCGAGAATTTGGTGTTGATCTCATCTGTTATAAACGACAAAGGTAGAGCAGCCGGAAGGACTGGCGTCGGCGCGGTGATGGGAAGCAAAATGCTTAAAGCGATCGTGGTAAGGGGAAACAAGAGACCAGAAGTTGATAACAAAGGGAAGTTTTCCGAAGTGGTGAAAGAGAAGATAAACGCTTTGAGGAGCAATGGCATAACGGGAGAAGGTCTTCCCAAACTCGGCACAAAGGTGCTTGACAATATAATAAACGCAAATGGTCTGTATCCAAATAGAAATTTCAACAACGGAACTTATGAATATGTGGATGAGGTAAGTGGAGAGGCTTTGGTAGAAAAGGGATACCTGGTTAGAAACAAAGCTTGTTTTGGATGTCCAATAGCATGTGGAAGACTCGTAACACTTCCGACCGGCGAAGAAGGAGAAGGTCCAGAGTACGAAAGTGGTTGGGCGTTTGGTTCGGATTGCGGAGTTTCTGATTTGGTGTCGATAACCGAAGCGAATTTCCTTTGCAACAAGTTGGGGCTCGATACGATCTCAACAGGATCGACTATAGCATGTGCCATGGAACTTTACGAAAAAGGGTATTTGAAAGATGAAGAAATTGGAAACGCCACTAAACCTCGCTTTGGAAATTCAGAAGCCATAGTTTATTACACCAAAGCGATCGCTTACAGAGAAGGACTTGGAGACAAACTCGCTGAAGGTTCGTACAGATTCGCCGAATCCCATGGACATCCGGAATTATCCATGAGTGTTAAAAAACAGGAAATACCCGCGTACGATCCAAGAGGAGCTCAAGGCCACGCGTTGGAATACGCAACGTCCAACAGAGGCGCGTGCCATGTAAGAGGCTACATGATATCTCCGGAAATATTGGGTGTTCCCGAAAAGTTGGAAACTCAAAAGTTAGAAGGGAAAGCCAAATGGGTGAAAATATTCCAAGATCTCACGGGCGTTATAGATTCTGCCGGATTGTGCCTGTTCACTTCGTTTGCATTGGGAGCGGATGATTACGCGGATCTTATAAACGCCGCAACTGGATACGATATGAGCACTGACGAAGTCATGAAGATCGGTGAGAGAGTATGGAATCTTGAAAGAATTTTCAACCTTGAATCTGGCATAGATCCGAAAGAAGATACGCTTCCAAAAAGATTCTTGGAAGATCCGCTGCCAGATGGTCCTCAAAAGGGTGCGACTGTGAGGTTAGACGTTTTGGTGCCGGAATACTACAAGGCAAGAGGATGGAATGAAAAAGGGATTCCAACGGATGAAAAAAGAAAAGAGTTGGGACTTTGACGCT
>CAYYEU010000167.1:0-2483 GCA_964470975.1 uncultured Mesoaciditoga sp.
AAAGAGATGGTATTCCAACATTCAAATCGAATTCATCTGCCAATTCGATTGCCCTTTTTTTCGTTCGATTGATCACGTAAACGTCAAGTCCCATATCTTTCAGAGCAAAACAAACGGCTCGTGCCGCCCCTCCCGCTCCTATGACAAGTGCGTATTTCCCGCGAAGTTTCACGTTGTTCAAACTTTCTTTAAATCCCTTCCAATCGGTGTTAAAACCCTCCATCTTGTCGTTGATGACATTGACGGCACCTATTTTCCACGCATTTGGAGATGAAAGATTTAAATATCCCATGATCTTGGATTTGTATGGAATCGTCACGTTAAACCCCTTAAGATCGCGAACTACGTCTTTCACCAGAAAATCGAACGAATCACGGGGAATCTCAAAAACCTTGTAAACCGCATTTACACTGTGCTTCTTAAAAAGGGTGTTGTATATATTTGGAGAAAGCGTGTGTGAAAGATGTTCCCCTATTATTCCAAATTCTTGCATTTTCCCACCTCGTCAGCTATTTTTAAAATCTCATTTGCGATTTCTCTAAGAGCATTTGATATGTTTTGGGAATTGTATTTCACAAAGACATTTGCGAGTTTTGGATCCTGCTTTGACAGTCTTGTCATAGAAGCATATCCAGGCCCAGCGAGTTCTTCATAACGGGTTCCAAGGCTTTTTAAAGCAACTGACACAAAATACGGAGCATGGCTTGTGTATGTAAGAGCCAGATCATGTGCTTTCGCATCTGTCCACACGATTTTTGATCCAAGCAATTCAACAAATTTTTCAGCAGTTTCTTTCTCTTGCCATGTAGAATTCACATCCACAAGCGCAAAAGCTCTATCATCAAACAGATGTGGATCCCACGATGCTGGACCAATTCGCTCGTTTCCTGCAATTGGATGGCCACCAATAAATCTCAATCCAAGTTTCTTGGCTTTCTCAACTACTTGAGATTTCACCGATGCGGTATCAAGATAAAGGTTACCTTCAGGTAATCCATCCATTATTTTGAGTAAAATGGGAATATGAAGTGCAAGCACGACTAAATCATAACCATGAGAATTGAATTTTTCGCATCTTGCATTCAAGAGCCTGCAAATTTCTGGATTGACATCAAAAAGATCGGGATGAATTCCAACTTCATGCAATTTTAACGCTATGGAACCACCTATTTGACCAAGACCAACGATGGCAACTTTCAAAATTTTACCCCTTTCTCCGAGTCCAAAAGTGAAAGAACCTTTTTTGAAAAATCTTCCAGCGATTCGTCGTAAATCTCAGATGCCAACGAATCCAAAGACGTCGATCCTGAGTTGACTATCACAAGTTCTCCACCCTTATTCAAAACTATTTTTGGAAGTGCGCCAACCGGGTAGATCGCCAAGGATGTTCCCATAGCAACAACGAGTGTGGAATCTTCAAGCCATCTGTACGATTTTTCCATTACCGTTTCAGGTAAAGTCTCTCCAAAGAAAACTATATCCGGTTTCACGATTCCACCACAGTCACACCTTGCAACGTTGTCAGGTGAGATGAGAGCTCGCTCTTCCATCTCGAAAAGAGTGAATTTCTTTCCGCAAGATAGGCAATGACCACTCTTTATGCTTCCATGAGCTTCGGCAACGTTTTTAGATCCGGCCTTTTCATGGAGCATGTCTATATTTTGAGTTATCACACCATTTAGAAGATGAAGCCTTTCGAGTTCTGCAAGCATGAAATGGACGGCATTTGGTTTTGCTTTTTCCATCGTGAAGAGGTATTTAACCGCGAATTTGTAAAAATAAGAAGGATTCTTCAAGAGGTTATCGATTCCAAACAACAGCTCTGGTTCGTACTTGGAATATATGCCATTGGGAGATCTGAAATCCGGTATGCCACTTGGTGTGCTTATACCAGCTCCAGTCAAAACAGTTGTTTTACCATTATGGCTTTTGAGTTTTTCGAGAAATTTCCTTGCTTTGTTCACTTAACCACTCCCAAATTTCTCTTTGCATTTCTCATATATATGGTAACATATGTTCAACCAATGATGTACAAAAAGGAAGCGATTTCGTTGATAGTCATAAGAGGTGCCACTTTTGTGAAAGAAGATTCTCCCGAAGAGATCGAAAAGGCAACGAAACTCATGATGGGAAAAATTTACTCACTCAATTCTTTAAAAGATGAAGAGGTGGCAAGCGTTATTTTCAGCCTTACCAGAGATCTTAGAACTATGAATCCAGCCACAATTTTCAGAAGATCAGGTCATGACGTTCCTTTGATGTGTTTTCAAGAGGCGGACTTTGAGAAATCCCCCCAAAAAGTTTTGAGGGTGATGATCTTGATCGAAAGAAGCGTTAAATCCAAAGTTGTCCACGTTTATGAAAACGGGGCAGAGTCACTCAAAAATTGGAGGTGGGTTGATTGATAGTACACGTGATAAATGGTCCCAATCTCAACATGCTTTCCAAGCGTGATCCCACAATATACGGTGCGCAAGGATACG
>CAYYEU010000168.1:0-2462 GCA_964470975.1 uncultured Mesoaciditoga sp.
ACAGTTCAGTGGCTTTTTGCGCTTTGATTAACTTCTTAAAATTGACGCACATCATGAGTTTCTTAATCTTTATCTTGATTTTATCAACACCTTTCAAAGAAGACTCCATCGTTTACACAGCGGAGTAGTTTTCTAAATTTCTTTCTTAAAAAATTTGAGTTTGAATTCATAGAGTACTTCTTTGCCGCTTTTCAGAATTGGTATGTAAAAATTGGCTTCTGCATTTTCTTTGGCAAGAAGTGTTACCAGCCACATGGATGTGTTTCCAGCTTTTACGTAGCGTTGACTTTGATAAGCTACAATAGAAATTTCGTACGTTTGAGATGGTTTCAAAGTTACCATGGAAGGCGTCTTTGAAAATTTTTTGTATCCTGTGAGAACTTCTGTTGTCACTTTTTTACCATGAGAATTCGTGAAGAATGCATCATTTAGCGGCATTTCTATGGTATCTTTTGACTCATTCTTAAAAGTGAGCTTTACACCTACTATTCCCTTTTCTCCACTTGACTTATAAAAATAATCGACTGCCGTGATTCCTTCTATTTTCAAGTTCAAACCATCTATCGTGTAAGTGTTGTTCGTTCCTTCCATCGAAGGAGAAGTTGAATAAACGAGCCATTTTCCACTGGCAGTTTCAGTTCCTACTTTGTTAATCACGAACATCGATATCCCTGCTACTACAGCCGTTATTAATGCCAGTACGATAACAAGAGTAAGCATTTCCTCACTATCCATATCGCCACCTCCTGTAATGTAATGTTATTTCAATTATAACATTAATTGGTAAAAAAGATTCTCTACGTAAAAGGATATTCAGTTTTTGGTTGAGTATAATTCTAAAAGGTCATTGAAATTACGTCAAAGCTGGGTCAAAAGGCTCAGCTCTCGTCAATAGAGTGTAAACAAGCATGGAAAGTTTTCTGGCAATGGCGATCAAGATCATTTTCTTAGACTTTCCTCTGTCGATAAAGGATAGATACTTAACTCTGTACTTACCAGGATATCTTATTATTCTAACTGCCAAAAGTAAAGCTGAGCGCCTGCATGCCCTGTACAATGCAACAGAAGGAGAACGTGCAAGACCCGCTAATTCAGGGGCAATGATCTGTGAAACAGAAAGCTCCATCGTTTACACGACGGAGTAGTTGGTGATTCCCCTATTTTTTGGATTCAACTTCTTTTTTGAAATAGGCGTACAAAGCATCGTAAAGGTAGAATTCCTTTTCCAACGTCTCATGATCGTCTTTGCATATAATCCTGTAACCTCTTGCAAGTACGTCAAGTGATGTTGAAAGTGGAGAAGGTTCTTCAACTTCTGTGTCTGCCCCTCTCACAATCTCTTGAACTTTTCTCAATGCCGGATCTTTTTCAAGACCATATTTTTCCATAATGGCATCGAAAGAACACTTGTTTCCATGGTGCCCAAGTTCCACACCTTTCATGTCAAATGGCGTTCCTTCTTTGATCGTTTTTGGATCGGTATCCCTTGGGACAAAAACAAATTCTGCGTCCTTATCCACAAAGTTCTTAATAAGCCAAGGGCATGCAACTCGATCCACATGAACTTTTTCTCTGGTTACCCATTTCATGATGAATGTCTCCCCTCTAAAATCAGATGCTACGGATTCTCTTTCGTACCCGAATTCATTTTACCATCTTTAAAGATAAATGCACCCCCTCCTGTCGGCTACGCCGCCATCTTCCCAAAAGGGAAGGACTTTCACGGGCACAAATAATCTTCCCGTTTTGTATGCGGGATTAACACGCGATAAACAAATAATGGACGATTTGAAGAGCCACACCCTCAACGCCTCTTCCCAATTTTGCTGGATGTCACGCTCTAAGTCATTAACAATGAACTCTTACTTCTTAATAGCCAAAATTGCTCTTTTCCCCCACCAACTACCTAGATCTACAAGATGGTTATCAATGGTGGCGAATACTGCAAAATTTGAAGGTGCATTATGGTTGTGCCTCTCAAAGTAATAATATCTATCACCAATTTGATTGCTCTGTCCATTGTATTTTAACCAAGCTGCATCTGCATAATTAGGAAGCTGTAAACCATCCAACAACTGTATTAAGCCATTTTCTCCGTGGTTATTATAGTATTGTACGAGATCATTCCAATCGGCAACGCGGTAATTGGAACCAAAGACATTCTGGACTGTTTGATCCCAATTGGAATCTTCTTCGTACTTTTTTGTTGTAATACCGAAATTTCCATACAGTATGTGGCTTCCCTGATTAAAAGGTGTTAAACATCCTGACAAAGCCAAAATCAAAAGCATTATCGAACCTACCACTAACACCAATGAACGATATTTCCTCATCTTGAAGCACCCCCTTTAATAAAATATGAATGTATCGTTTGACAACTCGTTACAATTTTATCATCAAAATTCGCTTATGTCAATAATATGTAAAGCATTTATTATGGAAAGTAAAAGAAGCGCTTAACC
>CAYYEU010000169.1:0-2394 GCA_964470975.1 uncultured Mesoaciditoga sp.
AGGGGGACCACGTAGTGGTGGAAGGTGTTATATTCCTTTTAGCATTACTCTTTGCTACCATGCTCTTTGCAAACCCAATAATAGGTGGGTTCTCTGTGAGCGCACCTATGATGTATCTATCGGATCAGCCATACAATCTTTATTATTACCCAGGGCTTGCCTACGAAGCAAGTTACAGCGCTTCGGGTGATTTTGTTGGGGGAATTGGTTTCAATTTTCCGATTCCCTGGATGAATTTTTCTCAGATCCCGATAACAAAATCAGAGCTTCCGATCGCTTTGGCCATCGCGAGATCCGAAAGTGGATTTCAAAACTATTCGAGAAGTCGTGTTGGCGCAGAAGGTCTCATGCAATTCATGCCTCAAACTGCTGCGGAATATGGAGTTAACAATCCATTTGATCCATTTGAAAGTGTGCAGGGTGCCCTTAACTACATAGAAAAGTATGAAACACGCTTTTCATCGCTCAAACTTGCATTCGCCGCTTACAACGCTGGTCCGGGAGCCGTTGCAAAATACAAAGGCGTACCACCCTATCCAGAAACGCAAAATTACGTTAAAAAGGTAATGAAATACGTATCTCAGTATTCAACCTCGACGCAATATCCAAATATTTACGCGCGAGTTGGCGTTTTTGCTCAATACAACTCATCCGGAAAAACAGTGGTTGGCCTTTCTTATCCCTTGCCGCCTGGCCAAGTGGATCTGTGTCCGATGGTAACGTTTGATTCAACTAAAGTGGGATTTTCGTGGATATGGAGAGTGAGTGCTGGAAAAACTCATTTGGCTTTGAAGCACTCCGATAACGACGATCAAATCGAAATATCATCTGAATTCGGCCCTCTCACGGCAATAGTGGGAGAGTACAAAAATGGTTTGGCAGCTTCTGGGATTTTAGATCTTTGGGGGCATAAGATCTTCGGATCGATATCCGAATCGGGAGACGTCCGTTATGGCTTGGCATTGAACGTTTTTGGGATTTACGTGGAAGCCTGGAAAGATAAAGAAAATTACGAATTCGCACTCAACGGGAGATGGTGATCGAGTTTGAAATTTTCGATCTCTCAAAAAGAGTTAACCGAGCTGTTGAAAGCCAAATTTGGAGCCGAATCGAAAATTCGTAAGGGGGAGCTTGTTATTTCTGCCATGATGGGAACGGTGAAGTTCAGTGTGAAAGCTCCAAAAGTGCCAGTTTCTCTTAAACATCCTGTTGATTTTGACATATCCATGAGTCTTACGGTTAAAATGTTTTTAGGCAGGGTTCAACAAGAGTTGAAAGAACGCAAACTGGACAAGGCGATAAGCATAACTCCAACAAAATTATCCGTTGACTTAAGATCGCTTAATGGAAACATGTTCATTGATTGGCTTAAAGTGAAAACACTCAAACGCTTGGATTTTGAAAATGAAGAAATTTCGATCGAAGTGTAGATTTTTCGCTGAATTGCTTGACTGTCTTTGATGCTTTAAGGTATAATTCCATTGTCTCCATTCGCCGAGGTGGTGGAATTGGCAGACACGCAAGATTCAGGTTCTTGTGGGCAATTTAAGCTCGTGCGGGTTCAAGTCCCGCCCTCGGCACCATGTTGCTGATATTTGCCATGGTAGAAACTCCTGGTTCGTATCTAAGGGAATTGCTCTATTTTCTTCTTGACAGTGCAAAAATACGGGTATATAATTGTTAATTGAATTCCTTAAAATGTGGAAGGAGGGATTGTGGGAAAATCAGAAATAAATCTAACCAAAGGGGGTTAGTTTTTTGCTGTACAAATTTGATAACAAAAAAAGCAAGAACATTTTGAAGGGAGGTGCTTTCCTGCGGCCATATGTTATGGTTGGCAGGAGGACGCATGAGTAAAAAAGTAGTAGGTTTAGTTCTATCAGTAGCATTGTTGATGGTCGTCCTATCAGGCTGTTTCCTCTTGCCGAAGCCGGACACCGTACCACCAATAGTGACTATCACGTCACCTGCAAATGGTGGAAATTTTGAGGTGTTGCCTAACGGTTCCAAAGACGTTACGGTTGAAGCTTCGGTAACAGCACATAGCCCGATCCAGTCTGTTACATTTGCATTGACTTCCGCGAATTTCTCTCAAACGGTAAGTGCAAATGGACCTATAGGACAGACATCCGGTACGTTCACTTACACATTTGCAGGTCTTACCCCGGGAAAATATTCTCTGTCGGTTGAAGCTTACAGCTCAGCCAGATTTCCTGGACGTGCAAGTAGCATGTTTGGAATCACGGCCACAACCGTTTATGAGAATCCAGTTGTTGGTGACATTACACTTACACCAAACTATCAAGGAAAGTATTACGTAACCAACGATCCAATTACATTCAGTGCAACAGTGACGAATCCGAACAACACGGGATCTCTCAACGTTGCAGCCAC
>CAYYEU010000170.1:0-2371 GCA_964470975.1 uncultured Mesoaciditoga sp.
TGGCTCAAATTCGGATACCATTTGAAGGTGAAAAGAGAATTCGATTGAAACGCCTTTTTGAACATATCAAAATCCTTAGAAGTAACCTGGTAATCTTTTCCACCTTGGCAAATCAAAACGGGCTTTGAAAGCTTCTTCAAAATTTCTATCGGTTTGTACTTTTCGAGTTCGTAGTAGTAGCTCACCGGTGCACCGAAAACGAATTTACTTTCGTTCAATTCATGTTCTTTTATGAGTTTCATCTCGCTTAACAACGCTTTTAGATCCGAATTATTCGGAGACAGCTTTGAAATGTATTCAAGTTGTTCAACCATTACATCTGCCAGTGGCCTGGCAGGAGCTGCAAGCATGATCACACCGGCAATCTCTGGGTTTTCTCTTGCTATCTCCGGCAAAAGGTACGCGCCTAGGCTGTGTCCGATGATGAACAGTTCAGCGGTAAATGGCTCATTTTCCATGAGTTTTATAGCTTTGGACGCGTCTTGAAGATAGATGTTTTCCACATTTAGTTGGTTTAGCTTTATCATTTCACTACCGTACACGTGGGCGCGCTTATCGTACCTTAAAACGGCTATTCCCATGGTGGAAAGTCCATAAGCGATGTCCTTAAACGGTTCATTTTCTTCAATTTTTTCGTTCATATCTGAGGGTCCAGAGCCTGGAATGAGAACAACCGCTGGGAATGGTCCTTCTCCTTTTGGAATGGTGAGCTCAGCCGGTAATTTCCATTTGCTTCCTATCTCGACTTTTTTTATCGTGAACTTTGAAAGATCGACGTACTTTGGAAGTTCATATTTGGGTGTTTCCGCTTTTAAAATCCACAATCCCGCAACTTTGAGTGAGTTGTCTAAAACGATCTTAAAGTCGAGATACCCCTTTTGAAACTTCGTATTTGCCACAACTACGGTGTAATCTCCACTTTTGCCAGATTTCATGTTTGCTATTTTGACAAATTTTCCGAATTGGCCCTTAACGTTTTCCCAAAGTGCTTCCAATTTGTTTACCGGCATAGCCTGTATCATCTGATCTGTGAGCATCTTTTCTGCAGACGAAAAGTTCTCGGATGAGAGGTAGTTCATGAACGTTTCTGCCGTTGTAAAATAGGCATCCGTTACGCTTTGTGAGCCAATGGCAAAAGAAACGACACACAAGAAAAGTACCAACACCACGATGCTTTTTCTCATAACATCCCCTCCTAACGTAGTTACAAAATCAACGTCCTACAACATGATTACATGCTTTACCACTGAATCGGTTATGGTATACAGCTTTTTTTCTCCTTTTTCTTTGCTTATCCAACACATTTTTTCAAGGTTACTCAAAATTTCGAACAAACGCGAATCGGAGATTGCGTCGTCGTTTGCAATAAAGGTGTTCTTGATTTTAGACCAAGTATTTGCGCCATTCGCTATGTACTTCAAGGTTTTTATGTATCTTAGGCTTTTCCTGTCAAGCTCCTCCAGCTCTCCCTTTATCATCCCTGAAATAGTTTTAAGTGTTTCTTCCATGGCGATATTGAAATCGCGCGTTTCCGAATATTTTATTCCAAACTGAATGAGATAACCTGGAAGTCCTCCAAGGGCATCCACCGCTTTTTCAAGGTCAAAATCCACTTTCACATTTAACTCTTCGAATCCTCTTTTTAGAAAAAGAACCGAAAGCTCTTTTGAAAACGGTTGAAGTTTCACTTCTTTTAAAACCCTACCATAAAGGGGAGAACCGTAATCATCCGCGTTGAGAAAATCATGAAGTAACCCAACTTCTGAACCAGTCAGCACGATCCGTATCCATTCAAAATTGTCGTAAACGTACGAAAAAAGCGCGAGAAGATCTTTGCCTCCTCTTGAGCCGTAATGCTTGAAATATTGGGCTTCATCGAAAAAGAGTATCACGTGAGATTTACGCTTTTTGGCAGAGCTTTCCATTCTTTCAAAAAGAGAAATCAAATCAAGCTCTTTCCAGTTCAACGAAACGGAATTCCCGTTTATCGATATTCCATTCAACGCTTTGAGAGATTTCAAAAACCTTTCAGCCTTGGAAAAATTCGCGAGTTCCCTTTCTATTTGCTTGACAAAATGCATTTTTCTTATGTTTCCACCAGAATTCATGTAGAGAAGTCTGCCATCCAATGAAACGCTTGAATACTTCGATTCTTCAACAGAAACGCGTATCAAAGAAGATTTTCCAACTCTCCTCAATCCTGTTACAAGAATTATAGGGAACTTTTGAAAAGCTTCCAGTACCTCTTCTAATTCATTTCTTCTATCGAAAAGATCCACTCTTCGTTTCTTGGGTTTAAGATCGAATAACAAGAAGATCACCTCAACTCTTTCGCAACCATTATACCACTTCCGATACCGGAAGTAGCTTC
>CAYYEU010000171.1:0-2362 GCA_964470975.1 uncultured Mesoaciditoga sp.
TCAAATGCTCGCGGGCATGTTCGGAAGTGAAGGTACAAAAAACATCAAACAGAATATCGTTCAATCTAACCTTGTGAACGCAGACGGGACAGCTTTCAATTACTACGATTTCACCGTGCCAGGTCTTATGGCCATGATAGCCATAATGAGCGTCATGACAGGTCTCGCTGCTTCGATAACAAGGGAGAGAGAACTTGGGACATTAGACGGAATCATGGTAACACCGATAAGCCGAGGGAGTGTGGTTATAGGCAAGATACTCGCTCAGGCAATAAGGGGAATTGTGACGGCCATGATAATTCTTGTCGTCTCATGGCTCTTTTTTGGAGTGAAATTCACCGGCATATCTTTGCTGTGGACGATATTTTTACTTTTACTCAGCACATTTAGTTTTATAGGAGTCGGTGTTATGATCACGGCAAGGATGAAAGATCAGGAAACAGCGATGATAAGCATGACTACAATAACATTTCCGATGATGTTCTTCTCAGGCGTCTTTTTCCCAATTCAACAAATGCCCAAAATCATGCAATACATAGCGTACATCTTTCCATTAACGTATGCAGCGGATGCGCTTAGAAACGTCATTACTTTGAATGTGGGATGGAATTTCATATGGATGGATGTTGTGGTACTCATATGTTTTGCGGTTACCACTTCCGTTGCTGCCACCGTGAGTTTCCAGAAATTGACACAAGATTGATCTTAAAAAAGGCCACTTCAAAATGGCCTTTTTTAAAAGATCACGTTTTACGTTTTTTCTTTGAGTTTTTCGCCGAGTACATTCTATCATCGGCAACTTCCAACGCTTTTATGTAGCCAATCTCTGGGCTGATGTAAGACGTACCGTAAGATATAGAAACCTTAAAACCTAAAGTGCTTTCCAAGGATCCAAGACTTTCTTCTATTCTTTGCATGATGTTCTTCACAACCCTTTCAGGTGTTTCTGGAAAAATTAAAAGGAATTCGTCTCCTCCGTACCGTACGACCAGATCCATTTGACGTACATCATTTTTGAGAACACTCGCAACACTTGAAAGCACCTTATCTCCTGTAAGATGACCGTACGAATCGTTTATGTATTTGAAATTATCCACATCTATCATAACGAGGGAACAGAACTTGCTTTTTCTTCTCACTATCTCGTAGTACTTCTCTATCCATTCGTTGAAAAAATGTCGTGTGTACACGTTGGTTAAAGTATCGTACGTTGCCAAAGTGCGGTATCTTTCTTTTTCTTCTTGGAGTTCCGACGTTACTTCCTTCAACTTGAGTGCTACCGTGATTTGATTAGACGTGATTTTGAAAAGTGTTAAATCTTCTTTTGAGAAGGAATCATACCCCTTCTTTAAAAAAGCCACTATTGCCACCACATCTTCCTTTCGCTTTATCGGTATCGCAAAATATGAAAGTTGCTCGTAGGTGGAAACACCAGCAATTGATTTTGTCTTGTACCCGTTAACCTCAAAATCAAACACGTTTGGCAAGTACATCTCGTTTTTCGTATCTGCTATGTAACAAAGCAGTGTTTTTTCATTTCTCGATACGCTCTTGTTTTTGAGAATTCTATTTCCAAGATAACCATATCGCAGCACTATTTTATCTTCCTTCACGCTGGCGAAGTACATGTAATTTGCGATTCCTGATTTCTTACAGTAATCGTAAATTTTTTCTCCGATTTTCTCCAAGCTCTCGCTGCCTTTTAAGATGTCGTCCACTATCTCTTTGATCAATTCAAGTTTGTACATCTTCGACAGTCTACTTTCATTCTCAACTCTTGCAGTTACATCCATAGCGATCTCTAAAATTGAAAGCACTCCCTTGAACAAGACTGCATTTGCGCTGATTTCTACCCATTTTTTGTTTCCATTCAGATCCATGATTCTTTCAACGCACCTCATCACTTTTCCTGTTCTCAAAACGCCTTGAATTCTTGATCTACAAGTCTCAACGTACTCAGCGGATATCAAATCCATCAGATTTTTGTCACGTATCTCATCAAAAGATTTTGCTCCAAGTATTCCAAGCATCGTTTCGTTGGCATAAAAGGGCTTTCCCAAATTATGAATCAGAATACCAATATCTAAACGATCGAAGAACGATTCAAGTTCTTCTTTGGCCAATTCTTGTAATTTATTTTGCATTTTCATCCCCTTTTATGTTCAATAAGAATTACATTTCATGTTATTATACATAATTTCTTAAATATTTGTCAACATATAAATTCGGTTATCTTACTCTTCTTAATGTACGTCAACTTTAAGAGCTTGATCACATTGAAAAAAGCCACTCTTGAATAGTTTTTCTCCCCCTCGAAGTGCTTGTCAAAGCCTATGAGCTTTTCCATAGCGGTCATCCCGCA
>CAYYEU010000172.1:0-2336 GCA_964470975.1 uncultured Mesoaciditoga sp.
TACTTCACCTTGCCACAAACACTCAGTATCTATTTGGCATGATACCTTACATCATAACTTTGATAGTCGTTGGAGGATTAGTGGGTAAGAGCCGTGCTCCTAGCGCAGACGGCGTGCCTTATATCAAGGATTGAGAGATTTGAAAAAAGATCCCAAATTAGAGGCTGCTTTTGAGTTGAAAAAGAAAATAGAACAGGATTTGGGGGTAAAAGGTTTAAAAAAAGGGAGACCTCCAAAAGAAAGTAAAACTATCCGTTCACAACCCTCTTATGATATAGATTTTAGGGGAATAAAAACTCTAAGTGACCTTTACAATTTGGACTTTGACATTTCGGATGAAATGTTGGCTGACTTGATCGAAAGTTCCTCTTTTTCCGGGGAAAAACGAGGGTTCGTGTTTTTTTTGAGAAAAGAATTTGATAAAGCACTGGAGATTTTTTTAAGCAACGAGGAACCGGAATCGATGTACAACGCTTTTTTCGTCATGATAAATAATGGCAACTTGAAAAATGCCCTTAAACAAGCTATAAAGCTAAAAAATGTTCATCCACTTTCGCCGTTAGGGTATTTAGCACTTTCACACATTTTGTTCTTTCTTGAGGATGAACGTTGGGAAGAATCTTTCAAACTTTACCTATCCATGTCAAAAGATAAAGTGGCCCAATTTATTTGGAGTGTTTTCAACAACTCGACAGACATAAAGGCAGTGCGGGGTGATTTCAGAAAGTGTCTATTAGATATAGGGATGTACGATTCGTCGGACAAAGTTCTTTCAAAAGAAGTTTTGTTTAAAAGAATATGTGAAAGATCTTACAACCTGTGCAGCAGAGTGTTTTGCAATGTCATCAGGATAAGAAACGGCGTTGTTGTTCAGAAAATAGGTGAAGAGCGATGTAGAGGAGTAGATTATGCTCACGCACTTGATTTGTATTTTAAAGGTGATTTTTCAAAAACGCTTCTTTATCTCCCAAAAATAAAAGATCCGGAGTTTTTGTATTTGGAAGCGCTCTGTCATTACTCTTTGGATGAGCCGGATGGATTTAATTCCAGCATGAGTGAAATAACGAAGATGGAACCAAAATCAAGGTTTTTTTTGTCTCTTTCAAGAGATACCGTGAAAAGTGTGGGATTGGCAAAAGAAGGCTCTTCCATATTGGAAATCAAGGTCTCGAGCTTAGAAAAAGATTATTACGCCTCTTTGCGAAAACTCATGTTCGAGTTTTCGCGTCTTAAGGGGTATCTTCCTTCCAAAATCGACTTTGGACTAAAAATTAGAAAATATCATGTAATGAGGATGTTTTTTGGATACAGAAGCTGTAAGGGGGTGCACTAACATTGAAAAGAAGTGAAGCAATTGAATTGGTCAGAGCCCATGTTGAATCAAGAAATCTGGTGAATCACATGATAGCAACGGGTGCCGTTATGCGTTCTTTGGCCAAGAAACTTGGTTACGATTCTGAACTATGGGAGGTCGCGGGAATATTGCATGATTATGACTATCCTGAAACCAAAGACACACCAGAAAAACACGGTGTGATCAGCGTACAGTTGCTCAAAGATTATGATCTTCCTCAAGATGTTTACGATGCGATACTTGCACATTGTGATAAAAAAACTCGTGAGAAACCCATTGAAAAGGCGATATATGCAGCCGATCCAACAACTGGTTTTATAGTTGCAGCAGCTCTCATACGCCCCGAAAAGAAGCTTGAACCTTTGAATGTAGAATTCTTAATGAAAAAATTCAAGCAAAAGGCATTTGCTAAAGGTGCAAGTCGTGAACAAATGCAAACTTGTTCTGAAATCGGATTGGATCTCAAGGAATTTTTAGGATTGGCGTTGGACGCTATGAAGGGCATTCATGAGGAAATAGGCCTTTAAAAAAAGGAGTGAATTTAAATGAGCGACTTGTTAGAAAAGGTTGAAAATGAAACGATAAGGGCCAAAGGGTTTGTCTTTAACCCCAAAAAGAAAGCTGTAACGAAGTCGGAAATCGCCGCAATGATAGATCATACATTGCTTTCTCCAGACGCTACCGACTCTCAAGTGGAAAAACTTTGCATTGAAGCGGTAAAGTACTCCTTTCATTCTGTGTGTGTGAATCCTATAAAGGTTCCATTTTCATCCAAACAGTTGTTTGGTACAAATGTCAAAGTTGCAAGCGTAATTGCTTTCCCCTTTGGTGCAACCGCTGCAAAGGTTAAAGCGAGTGAAACAAGATGGGTTATAGACCACGGAGCTGATGAGATAGACATGGTTATGAACGTAGGTGCACTTAAGGATTCTAAATACGAAGAAGTCTACGATGATGTGAAATCCGTCGTTGAAGCCGCGAA
>CAYYEU010000173.1:0-2292 GCA_964470975.1 uncultured Mesoaciditoga sp.
ATTTTAGACACTTTTGAAATAAGATGGCGTTTCAAAATTGGAGAAGCAATCCACGAAGTCGCACGCTTAAATCGGTAAACGGCTTTTGTTGGATCTCCAATTTCCCCCAATACCCTTTGCACGTAAAAATCCCAATAATCTACCGCCTCGTTGATTATTTTCTTGAATTCTTCCTTGCCATGTGTAGAAAAAAATTCGTCTGGATCTTTTGCGCTATTAAAAGTCAATACTTTTACATTAAAACCTTCATCAGCCAATACTTTTGCAGCTCTTTCCATTGCTAACATGCCAGCACTATCACTATCAAGAATGAGAAGTAGGTTATCTGTTACCCTTTTTAAGGTATTCAAATGAAATTTTGTCAGCCCTGTTCCCAGAACTGCACATGCGTTTTCAAAGCCGTTTCTATGAAAAGCTATGGCGTCCATGTAGCCTTCACACAATATTACAAAACCCGCTTCTTTCACTTTATAACGTGCCAAATTAAAAAGATAGAGTACCCTTGATTTCGAAAAATACTTGTTCTCGGAAGAGTTAACGTACTTCGGAATTCCTTCGCCCAGTGCTCGTCCACCGAATGCTATTACCTTGCCTGAAGAATTTCTAATTGGAAAAATCAATCTGTCTTGAAAAAACTCGCGTAATCTTCCATTTCGACTTCTAACGAGCAACCCGTTCTTTATCAGTGTCTCAACGTCTATCTTCATCTTTTGTGCTTCACGAACTACAACATCGGAATCTATCGGAGCATAACCCAAGTCAAACTTCTCTACATCTTTTTTGTCAAGACCACGAGATTTCGTTAAATAATTCCACGCCCGTTTTCCCCTTGCTGATAGCAGTACATCATTGTAAGCTTTTGAAATGCTCTCCATTAACAAGATGTACTTTGGGTAAAAAGCATCGCTCGACATTGCTGGTGGATCTATCCCACATATTTCTGCAACTCTTTGGACTGCTTCAATGAAAGAAATGTTCTCTATCTTTTTAACGAACTCTATAACATCTCCACCTGCACCACATCCGAAACAATGAAAGAATCCCTTCTCAGGATTCACATAAAAAGAAGGTGTCTTTTCTTCGTGAAAAGGACACAATCCACGATAATTGGAACCAGCTTTTTCAAGTGAAACATAGTGCGACACAACTTTTGCTATGTCGCACTTGGACTTAAAATCGTCTAATTCTTTTCTCACAAAACCAAACTCAGATCAACGCTTGGAGAACTGTGGACTTCTTCTGGCTTTCTTCTTTCCATATTTCTTTCTTTCAACCATTCTCGGGTCTCTGGTAAGGAGTTCGTTTTCACGAAGCGTCTTCCGCAAGCTATCGTTAAAATCGAGTAAAGCTCTTGATATTCCGAGTTTAAGAGCTCCTGCTTGCCCTGACAGACCTCCACCACTAATTCGACATACAATGTCAAATTGACCAGCTGTATTTGTAACGGTGAAAGGCTTGTTAACTTCCATCACAAGAGTGTCCCTTTGAAAGTACTCTCGAAGCGAGTTGTAAATCTCACCGTTTATCGTTATTTTGCCTGTTCCAGGTCTGAGATGCACCCTAGAAACAGATGTTTTTCTCCTACCAGTACCGTAATAATCTGCTCTTTCAACCATTCATGCCCCTCCTTAAATATCCAAAAGTTGAGGTTTTTGAGCGGCATGCGGATGCTCAGCGCCGCGATAAACCTTGAGTTTTTTCAACATGTGTCTTCCAAGCACTCCTCTAGGCACCATGCCTTTTACGGCAAGCTCTACCACTCTTTCGGGATGCTTTTTCAGCATATCCTTTGCACTCATTTCTTTGAGGTTGCCCATGTAAGCAGTGTGGTGGTAATAAATTTTATCGTCAATCTTCTTACCAGTCAAGGTAATCTTTTCCGCGTTAACAACTACAACGAAATCTCCTGTGTCTTCATGCGGAGTGTAAGTGGGTTTGTTTTTGCCGGTCAACACTTTCGCCACTTCCACGGCCAAACGACCTAATGGCTTATCAGTTGCATCCACCACATACCACTTTTTTTCTAATTCATCTTTCTTCGCAAAATAAGTTTTTTGACTCATTTTTCACTACTCCTCCATTTGCGATTCGTTGTCTTCCATGCCTCCAATTTGAAAACGTTAGACGTTTTCTTGTAAATCAAGAATGTCACGAATCCATCAACAATGGCTTTAACCAAGTTGAAAAGCGTTATTACCCAAAGGTAATTTTTAAATACAAACATATACGACACTTTCAAGTACGGCGGGTAAACCAACATATTCAAAGCATCCATTCCTACAACCAAGATCA
>CAYYEU010000174.1:0-2289 GCA_964470975.1 uncultured Mesoaciditoga sp.
TTTTTGAACAGTTCAAGTGATTTGTCCAATGGGACATCTTCTTTTTCCATTTCATTCAACGTTTCTTCCAAGGCACTGTAAGCTTCTTCGAAAGAAAGCTCATCGATCTTTTTCTCTTCCACTTTGTACCTCCTCAACTCTTGAAGATACTTCTCCATCGCTCAGCACAACTTTTAAAAAGTCGCCTTTTTCGATTTGCGCCACAGAATGCACCAATGAGTTCTTGTTGTAAACCAACGAATACCCCTTTTTCAACGGCATTTTTGGATCGTGTGCTTTAAGCTCGATCTCCATTCTCTTCACGTCTGAGACCTTCCTGTCAAGTTTCACAAGAATCAATCTCTTTAAGATGCCAAAATCATTTTCCACTCTTTCTGGGAATATCTCGATCATTCGCACTGGTTTTGCATGTTCTAAAGCACCTCCAGCACGGCCAATCGCATATTTTCCTTGTTCCATTGAAGTAGAAACTCTTCCTTTAATTTCATTCAACATCGAATTGGCATCCTGCAGTTTCAAAGCCAGCACTCTTTTTGGAGAAAGTGTTGCCAATCTGCTTTGTGCATGTGAAGTGCGATCACTCAAATTCGAGATTTCAGATACCATCCCGTTCAAAATTCTTTGAAACACAAATCTCACTCTTTTAGAAAGATCTGTGAGATCCGGAGTGGCACGTTCTGCAGCTCCGGTTGGAGTGGGAGCTCTCAGATCAGCTACATAATCAACCAAAGTGGTATCCGTTTCATGTCCCACACCTGTTACCAATGGCTTTTTCATATCGTACACTTTTCTCACTATCATCTCTTCATTGAAATTCCAAAGATCTTCCATACTTCCTCCGCCTCTGACGAGAAGAACAACATCCGCATCTGAACTATCCGCTGCGCTCAGGGCCTTAACGGTTTCACTTATCGCTTCTTTGCCTTGAACTCCTGTATGAAAAAGTAATACTTCGGCCAGCGGGTATCGCTTTTTCACGGTGTTAAGCACATCTCGAAATGCGGCAGATGTTCGTGAGGAAACAACGGCTATGCGTTTCGGAAAAGTGGGAATGGCTTTTTTAGGTTTATCGAATATTCCGTCGGCTCTTAGCTTTTTCTTTAATTCTTCGAGTTTTTTGTAGAGTTCACCATAATCAGTGCCTTCTTTTATGGATTCGGTGTAGAGTTGGTAGAGCCCCCGCTTAGCATAAACTCGAACAGAACCGTGTGCCTTCACCAAAGTTCCATCGACAATCTTTCTGCGATTCAACTTGTAAGCTGCGTTAAACATCACGCAGTTCACAAGACTATCGCTTTCCACCAAAGAGAAATATGCGTGGGGACCAGAGTATTTGAAATTCGAAATCTCCCCACGCACGACAACATCATTTAAACTTTTATCCTCTTTAATCGCTTCGACCACATGATTTGTGAGCTCGATAACACTCATTTCATACACGATAACTTATCCACCTCTTGATGCAGCTTTCAACACATTTCTCATGAGTATGGCATTAGTCACGCTTCCCACTCCTCCTGGAACCTTGGATACAGAGGCCTTTTTCGAAATTGAATCAAAATCAACGTCTCCAACGACTTTGCCATTGACAACGTTTATTCCAACATCTATAACAGTAGCCCCCTCTTTAACCCATTCCCCATCGAACATTTTAGGCCTTCCAACCGCTGCTACAAGTACATCGGCATGCTTGGTTTTTTCGATCAGTTCACGAGTTTTTGAATGGCAAACCGTGATCGTCGCATTTTTAGACAACATCATGAGAGAGAGTGGCTTTCCAACGGTGGTGCTTCTTCCCACGATAGTTACATTTGCACCTTGCAAATTCACCTCGTAGTACTCTAAAAGTTCCATCACCGCCTGAGCGGTGCATGGAGTGAAAGACTCGACATTCAGCAACATTCTTCCGAGATTTTGAGGAGTTCTTCCCTCAACATCTTTGGAAGGATCGAGAAATTCCAAAACGGATATCTCATCAACACCCGCAGGGACAGGATGCATGATCATAACGCCATTCACCGATTTGTCTTCATTCAATGTTTTCACATCTTTCAAAATATTCCCGGCATCTGTTGCAACCTCGGCAAAATCTATGCCCAACTTATCACAACTGCGTCTTATGGAATTTAGATAAATGCGCGTGGATTTGTCATCCGAAGAAACAACACATCTCAAAGTGGGAATTATTCCCCTAACTTTTAGTTCTTCAACGCGCTCTTTGGTTTCTTTTTTTATCTTGTTGGCAAGTTCCACACCAGTTAGTATCATTTCTTCACCTTAGAAAAGTCC
>CAYYEU010000175.1:0-2266 GCA_964470975.1 uncultured Mesoaciditoga sp.
CACTTATCCCCACTATCATCACTGCTATGACAACTATTAACCCTACATCTTTCCACCTCAACAACATGTTCTACACCTCCTTACAATATTTCACCCTATGATAGGGGAAAACTTTTCAAGGATTAGGATGAACAAGAATGGTCTTTACTTTTTTACCTTCACACTCAATAACTTTTTTCTTTTTCCTGTCCACCTTCTCCAATTTCTCTTCAGCCATATTCGAGTTTTCAATTTCCATGTTGAACGGTGATTCAACGTGCACTTTTGATTCGGATTCTGAATGGTTTACCCACCTTATCACCACTGCTTTCCCGTTTTGTGCTATCTTGAAAGCCGATAGAAAGGCACCACTATCGAATTTGAATTTTGGAATGCTAAGAGCCTTCTTTTTTTCTTGACTTTCAGGGATTTCCATGGCAATCGGATCGATCAAGAAATCTTTTGCCATTCTGTACGCCTCGGATTCATCATCTTCTTTCAACAGTCCAAAAGAGTAATGGTATCGATATTCTCCGATGCACTGCGCTTGAGGTGTTGGAATTTGTGGGCCAGCGTTCCCCTTTCTCGTGAGAAGATCGTCACGTGAGAGCCAGCCCACAGATCTGAGTAGTGTGAAATTCACTTTGGTTTCTTCTTCCATCACATGACTTTCATACTCATGAATTCCACGTGTTGCCACGACCAATTTACTTTCGTTTCCTCTGAGAAAAGCGAAGCTCTCCATCGCGTATCTTGAGATCTGCTCCTCTGTGTAAGAACTGTCATAAGCTTTGAGATCTGCAGGATGAGAAACCAGTCCAAAGTAGCCGTCGTTTTTAACTTCCTTTAGCCTTTCAGGAACGTTGACCACAAAACTTAATTTATGATCTGAAACGGTGTTGTCTAAGACAAGATCGACATCTATCCTCGGAAATTCTCTGTAAAGTTTGTAGAGAATTTTGGACGTGATCATACCCTTTTCTTTCGTTCTCAATTTCCTGGAGCTATCAAGCGATTTGGGAAGCTCCATTTTCATCTCAACCTTTATCTCTTTCATGAAGCCATGATCTTCGATCGATATCACGTTGACGTGTTGATTCAAGCTCGTGAACGGTTTGTCTCCTTCAATTGGAGAAAAATTGTATTCGTCACCGCCATCCGCGACATCTTCAAAATGATTCAACGATTTATAACTCACATCGTTCATTTTGTCTTTCAAATCAAAACTTCCGTCATCGTTCAAGTGAAAATTGTAAAAATCATTTTCGAAATCCGGATTTTCAGATATCTTTTCGGTGTTTTTGCTCTCTTCACTTTCTTTTAAATAAAACACTTTGAACCCCATCGGAGGCAATTCGGCTTTAAAAGTCAGTATCTTAGGAGTACTAAAGAATGCTTTTGCAGGTGTTGATGCACTTTGAAATTCTGAAAGGCTGGTCAAGAACTTTAGATAATTCTTTTCGTTGGTTTCATTTAAAAATTCCATTTTTTCTTTCCCACCACTTGCGGGTTCCACGAATGATTCGCACTTTTTGCCATTTTCGTCAACGACTTCATAAGCATCGCCCAGAGAAGTTGCTATTTCTGCACTTACAACGGAACTTCTTTCGTGTTCGTAAGGGTTAAAAACCAAAATTGGGATGCCAATATTAGGAACGATATCCATGCCGTTCGATATCTCTCTCATGTATTTCGCAACAAGGGAAGAACCAATTTCTATCGAATTCATTAGCCTCGATTCCACATCCTTGTGAACCGCATCCACGCTACACCCACATATGCTGTCATGTGGCTGAGATTTAAGGATCAATTTCCATCCATCCTTTATCTCGTTAACGTTGACTTCTTCATCATTCATCCATAAATATGCGGAAAGAGGCTCAACATATCTGACAAACAATTGCTGAGCGTCAAAATTCAAAAGCTTGAGATAAATTCTGGTGGAAGTGACGTCTTTTAAGACCGGCTCGTATTTTGGATCTTTGAGCTCTCCTTGAACTTTCTTAAGGGATGGTTTTTCACGAATCACACTGTCAACGTAATTTTCAATCGTTGAGTGTGTAAGATTTACTTTGAATTCTTTCTCCCATGAATGGAATTTTTCAGGAAGCTCGTATATGGGAAATTCGTGATCCGTACCGTTCATGATGAGCACGTTGCTCGTTGTCTTATGATCTGAAAGAGATTCGATTTCTTTGGAGAAAACTTCTTTCATTTCCGATATGCTTCTGCCAAAGTGTGCACCGTTTGAATAGGAATGGACAAGATTTACAGTTGGTATTTCATC
>CAYYEU010000176.1:0-2265 GCA_964470975.1 uncultured Mesoaciditoga sp.
GTTAATTACAATTAATTTTTTGTGAATTCATCGGACACTTTGAGTTCTGAATTTCGTGACTCGTGTTGCCAACGGGAAAATTACAGCTATTTTTATGGCGTCTACCCATATGAATGGTAGCACACCATATCTTACAGCGTTTTCGATACCTTTTACGTACATTGAAAGAACCAAAGCACCAGGTATGTATATGAATATTAACGCTGCAACCAGGAGCATTATTCGTTTTATGCCGCTTTTTCTCCAAGCTACGGAAGCTGTTATCGAAGCGGGAATAAAACCCCACAAATATCCACCTGTTGGGCCAACGAGTGTGGCAATTCCACTCGCTCCACCAGCAAAAACTGGTAATCCAATCGCTCCAAGAATCAGGTATCCGATTGAAACTTCGAGTGATTCAGATGGATTTAGGAATGCCGCCATCAGGAAAAAGGCGAATACCTGGAGGGTTACCGGAACTGGACCGATTGGAAAAGAAATGACGGAAAGCACAGACACAAGAGCGAGCCACAACGCCATTTTGGACACATGTTTTGCCATTTTAAAATCCTCCTTTAAATTTCAATTGGTTTTCGAAAATCTCTGTGAAGTTTTCTCTCTTCATCTTCTTTAAAAAGAAGAGAGTAAAGATCCGTGGCCTTTAAATCAAATTCAAATTGTTGTTTAGCCAAAGGAACGTTCACGTTTCTCTTTCTCAACGATTTGTTGAAGTTCGATACATTGGAAATGAGCGGAATTGAAGAGTGATCTGAGATCTTTCTGAGGATCTGCTTGCCTCTCTTCGTGAATCCAAGCACTCGCAAATATTGTGGTCCAAATTCGTTGGACTGCATTACAAAATCTCTCTTCACATCGAATATCGCGTACAACACCCTTCGCTTTATTCGTGTAAATGTGAAGCGTTTGGTTTTAACTTTTTTCAAGAACTCATTCATGTCATTAGCACCATCAAGAGCGTCCACCATACGTTTCGCGATTCCTTCGTTGAATCCATAGAGTTCTTCTAATCCTTCTCTTGAGAGCATCAGTATTTTGAATCTCATGAATTCAAAAAGATCTCTCATAAAAATTGGGCCACGCCCCGTATGCATTTCTCTTTCGAGTATTTCAAGTGAAAATTCTGGAAGGCCTGAGAGTTTTTTATTTTCAAGAATCGCTTTTCTAAGCGCTGTCGCACTCGGTACCTCAGAAACTTTTTCTTCGTTGTATGATGAACCTTTACGTCCAATTGTACTGACCGCCATCTTCGATCCCAAACGCTTAAGCGATGCAAGGTACTCCACACCAAGAATGTTGTTGGAGTATTGAATTTGGTCAGTATCAACTCCATCTTGAGAAAGAACGTCAGAAATGGCATAGCGACGGGCATTTGGAAATGATAAGCCTTTCTTCAAATATTTTTTTAACAGTTGCTGATATTCTTTAGGCTCCTCAACTATCAAAGATGCCATTTGGGAAAGAGTTTTTACGTCATTGGTTTCCGATCCGAACACGATGTCTGTTACGACATTCATAGAATTCAACGAGGCAACGGAACCAAATGCGAATCCGCTTGCGTCTTGAATGGAGTAAATTGCCGGAAGCTCGAAGACAACATCTACACCCGCTTTTAATGCCATTTCAGTCCTTGCAAATTTGTCAACGATAGCGGGCTCGCCACGTTGAACGAAATTTCCGCTCATAATGGCCACTACAAAATCAGGCTTTACCAGTTTGAAAGACGATTTTAAGTGGTGCATGTGGCCAATATGCAAGGGATTGTATTCAACGATAATGCCAAGAACTTTCATCGTTTTTCACCAAATGAGATGTACATCAGGTCCAAAACAGAGAAGATCGTTACCACAACGGAAAAACCGAAAATTATAAAACCTAACGTTAAAAGAAGGGAGTTGGAAGAAATCTGTTGATCTCCAAAAAACTCCATTCCAAGCCAGTTAGCGCCATGATTCACCATCTCGAACAATTCTAAAACCAATGCAGTTGAATTTGACACCACCGATATCGTGGAGAAAACGTAGCCAACATATTCGTCTGTAAGTCTTTTTACAGTCGATAATTGGATTGCCACACCACCAATTGCCATTGAGATGAATATGGTGAGAACTATCCGAGAAAAATAAACGTACGTTCCAAGTAATTGATTTATGGACTGAGAAGTGGCTGTAACGGTTCCAAAAGTTATCAGAAGAATCACAGCCATGAAGAGTTCTGATTCGCCCGTAAACAAATACAAAAAAGTTTTCCAGGATTTCACTTAAAATC
>CAYYEU010000177.1:0-2251 GCA_964470975.1 uncultured Mesoaciditoga sp.
TCCCAACATAAAACGCCATGTGAGATCTGGTGAGAGTCTTAAAGAGAGTAATCCCAAAGCTATGAGTGGCCCAACTATAAGTCCCAACGCCTGCATCGAAAAAACCATGCTCACGAGCTTTCCACGATCCTTTTTGTTCGAGTATTCGCTCATTATAACGGCGCTTACTGGATAATCCCCTCCTATGCCTATGCCAAGCAAAAATCTTGAGAAAACCAACCATGTAAAATTAGGTGAAACTGCTGACAGCAAGGCTCCAACGGCCATTATCATTGCTTCAATTCCGTACAGCTTTTTTCTTCCCTTTATATCAGCAACTCTCCCAAAGGCAAAAGCCCCTATAAGAGCAGAAATTAATGACACGCTTCCAAGCAGCCCTGTCTCAATGCTACTCAGCTTCCACAATGGATCTATTAAAGATATGGCTATTCCTATCGTGAAAAGATCGTACGCATCCGTGAAGAAACCCATTCCAGAGACAAACATGGCTTTAAAATGGTACTTTCCGAGCTTTGCCTCATCAAGATATTCTTCCACCTTTTTCATGTTATCACCTCAAAGCCATCGTACAATTCGATCTTTATCTCATCTTTATCTACTTTTACATTTCAATTGATTTTCTTAGTTCTTTCATGTAAACTCGAAAGAAAAGAGGGGAATTCACCCCCCCTCTTTTTGAACTGCAATATCAGCCTAATCTGCATACGCATTCAAGTCAAGTAATCCATGCCCACTGAAGTTGAAAACTATGACCTTCTTTTCTCCTGTTTTTGCCGCCTCTTGCGCGTATCGTATTGCTCCGGCAATTGCATGACTTGTTTCAGGTGCAGGTATGATTCCCTCAACGACACTGAAAAGTTTTGCAGCCTTAAAAGCTTCTTCCTGATCAATTGCTATAGCCTTCACAAGCTTTTCATGCACTAACCTGCTGATTATCGGAGATGCTCCGTGGTATCTCAAACCTCCAGCGTGAATTGGTGGTGGCACGAAATCTTTTCCCAACGTGTACATTTTCAACAATGGAGTTAATCCAGCCGAATCGCCGTAATCATATCTATATTCGCCTTTTGTTAGAGAAGGGCATGCTGTTGGCTCACAAGCGACTATCTCCAATTTGCCATTCTTCAATTTTTTTGGAAAAAATGGCAGCATGAATCCTCCAAAATTAGATCCACCACCAAAACATCCTAACAGTACATCTGGTTCTTCTCCAAAAATTTCCATTTGTTTTTTAGTTTCCAAGCCTATCACGGTTTGATGGAGTAGCACGTGATCGAGCACGCTCCCAAGAGAGTAATTGGTATTTTTGGATTTTAAGGCAACTTCCACGGCTTCGCTTATTGCCATTCCAAGGCTTCCTGTTGTATTGGGATCTTTGGCCAAGAATTCCTTACCTCTTTTCGTTAATTCGCTCGGACTTGGATGAATGCTTCCATCAAAAAGATTGACCATATTTTTTCTGAACGGTTTTTGTTTGAAACTGACTTTCACCATGAAAACTTCCACATTCATATTAAATAGCCTTGTAGCATAAGCAAGTGCACTTCCCCATTGACCTGCACCTGTTTCCGTTGAAAGGTTGACCACACCTTCAGATTTGTTGAAGTAAGCCTGAGCAATGGCGGTGTTGAGCTTATGACTGCCCGTTGGGCTAACTGACTCATTTTTGTAGTATATGTGTGCAGGCGTTTTAAGTGCTTGTTCAAGACCAACGGCTCGCACGAGAGGGGTTGGCCTGTAAATAGCGTAAGCCTCTCGAATCTCTTTAGGTATAGGGATCTCTTTATCCAATGTGGCTTCCTGCTTGATTAACTCTCTTGGAAAGATGGCATGTAATTTCTCTGGCTCTATCGGCCTCTTGGTTTCGGGATCTAACGGTGGATCTAATTCAAATGGCAAATCGGCTTTAACATTGTACCAGTACTTTGGGATATCCTCCCCTTTGAGATACACTCTTCTTCTCATTTCCCTCACCTCCTAATGAAATAGAAAAAGCCGGAGATTCTTGAAAAAGAATCTCCGGCGTTCTGACTTTTTGACGTTATGTTAAAATTGAAGAGTGGTACACGTCAAGCGTTGCGGCCAGCACACCGGTCGCTCCACCACCACGCACTTAATTCTGAAAAGCTTTGAATTTTGAAAGAATTCTTCATTCTCATCGCTCCCGTTCTGGTGAGTGCGGCAAGGATTGAACCTGCGACCTCTTCCGCGTCAAGGAAGCGCTCTCCCACTGAGCTACGCACTCAATCAC
>CAYYEU010000178.1:0-2234 GCA_964470975.1 uncultured Mesoaciditoga sp.
ACTCGGCTACGAAATTCTTGCCCATCTCGTCGTTTCCAATGGCGGATATGACATGTGTGTTGAAGCCGAGCATTTTCAAAGCCATGGCACTGTTTCCAGCAGCACCGGCGTATCTGAAGTCAAAAAAATCTCCCAGGACCTCCGAGCCTATTTCAGGCCATCTTTCGAACGTTCCAATGACAACATCTACATTCAAATTCCCGATAACGTAGGCATCTCTCATGCGTTCCACCCTTCTGTCGTTACCTTTCTTATCAAATGGAATTCGTCATCGCCTATTCCCTTTGCCTTTCTGATTTCATAGGACAGAATTTGCATGTAAGGCAGAAACGATATACTTTGGAGATATTCTGGAAGATCGAAATTCATTGAGTCAATCAAAGTTGACTTAGAAGGCGGTATAGAGTCTATTGAACCGTTAGATACGATCCAAGTGAATTTTGCATTTTGACATATCATCCGAGAAAAATCAACGAGTGTATTTTTATCTTTGGAATCTGGAACGAATTGGATGAACCCCCGTTTATCCACAAACAACTCCATTGGACCATGCCTGAGCATCCCAGTGGATACCGCAAGCACGTTTGTCCTCGATATTTCATTCAACGTCAAAGCCGATTGATAAATTTCACCCAGTGCGAAGCCTGTTGAAGTTATAACAGTTCCTTCGAACTCCGTTGCGATCTTGTCCTTCAAAAATGTCTTCACACTTTGGTGGGCTTTGCGTATGGACATCGCCATAACGTTGGGAAGTTTTCGCACATTTTTGATTTCTTTTTTCAATTGCTTGGTAAGGATCAGAGAAAAAACGATTAGGGCAACCACGGAATTCGTGTGTGTTTTTGTCGATCCTATTGCTTTTTCTTCACCCGAGAGGATGTCCAAGTTCACATCTGTATTCATCCCAAGATGACTTTTGGTATGTGCTGTCACCCCTATTTTGAGCAAGTTCAAATTTCTGATCTTGGCAATGAGCTTTCTGATTTCGAATGTTTCCCCTGACTGAGAGACTAAAACGCAGATATCAAATTTCTTGATCCAATTTTCTTCGAAATATCGTACCACTTCCGAGGCATCGAAGTAGTCCGCATCAATCCCAAATTTGCGCAAAAGATAAACCGAAGGAATCGCGGCATATAGAGAACTTCCCATGCCGATGAAAGCGATCTTCGGTGATTCTACTTTAAGCCTTGAAAGCTCCTTTTCAATTGAAGGAATGTTTTCGATCAGATTTTGGAGAGCACCAGGTTGTTCTTCTATTTCTTTTGCGAATTCAAACAACAGAATCATCTCCTGCAACTTTCACTTTTTTGAACTCTGTGTTATTTCTCCTTAAGAATTTTCTTTTTCATCCTTTCACGGAACCTGCAGTTATTCCACTTATCATATACTTTTGAAAGATGCTGGCAAATGCCAAAGGAGGTATGCTGCCTATTATCCCTGCCGTTGCCATGAGGCCGTAATTCGTGGTGAATCTTCCTATGAATTCGGCTATCGCAACTGGCATGGTCTTAGATGTCAAGCTGGAGGTAAGCACCAGAGCCATCAAAAATTCGTTCCATGATGCCAAAAAGACGAAAAGCCCCGCGGTGAACAGAGCAGGACCAGATAAAGGTAATACAACTTTGAACAGAGCTTGTAATCTGTTGCAACCATCTATCAAAGCGGATTCTTCCACAGAAGCGGGCAATGTTTTGAAATAACCCTCCAATATCCAAATGGCAAGAGGTAAACTGAAAGCCAAATAAGTTAAGATCAGGAAACCCTTCGTGTCAAGCATTCCAATTTTTGATGCTATGAAGTACAAAGGTATGACGATGACAACGGGTGGCAGCATTTGAGTTAGCAGCACAACTAAAGTTATAACTTTTCCAAATGGGATTTTCAGCCTGATTATAGAGTAAGCTGCCAAGGAGCCAAGAAAAAGGGCTATAATTGTCACAGAAACGGCTATTATTGTACTGTTGATCAAACCTCTCAGAAACTCGTAAGAGACGCCGGCAGCCGCGCTGGTAGCTTCGAATATTGCCAGATAATTCTTAAAAGACATCTTGGACGGAAACCAATGAGGAGGCCTCTGGTGAAGCTCAACGGCAGGAGAAATGCTTGTTGTGAACGTCCAGTAAAAGGGAACCAAAATGGCTAATAGTATTATTGCTAAAAGAATGACCACTGTGATGTTTTTTAGTCTTCTTTTAATCATTAGAATTCATTCTCCCCTCAATTTATTAACT
>CAYYEU010000179.1:0-2187 GCA_964470975.1 uncultured Mesoaciditoga sp.
GCTTTGGTTATCGACTCTAAAACTTCCTTTTTTAAGTTGTTGATCGTGGATTTAAATTCTTTCGCACGGCCGGATCTTAAAGATATTGCCCTTGGAGAAAGGGGATCCACAAAATTGTACACGTATACCCAATCATCTGGCGTGGGCATATGCAAAGCGGCTTTCTTTAAAACTTCCCTCACAAATGTGTGTCTGCCGCTACCAGTTGGTCCTGAAACGAAAACGTTGTAGTTCTTGTTGTCCAATTCGAGTGCATCATTTAGGGCGTTGTGAGCACGTTCTTGGTACGCAAGGTTGCTTTCAAATTTGATTTCTCTTGTGGATTTTGGTAACTCGAATTTCGTTAAATCAATCTCAAGTTCTTTTGGAGAAAGTTCTTTCATGTCATTCCTCCTTTCACTACATGTAGTTTAGCATGAAATACGCGTACTTTGAAATTTCCGGGAATGTTTAAACAAGATGTTGTATAATCATTCAAATTATCATAAAGAGGTGAAAGTATGCGCGTTGGAATAGTGGGAGTGGGAAACATAGGGAGTATAATTGCCGATCTTCTTCTCAAAGCCGGCCACGAATTGTACCTTGTGAACAGACATGTTGATAAGTTGAGAAAATACGAAGGACTCGCAAAAACGTACCTTGATGTGGAAAGAATTCCAAGTGTGAATGCTCTTTTTTTGTGTGTGAAGCCTCAAGACGCCCGTAGCGCTTTAAAAAGAATTCCATCTTCCAATTCAAAAAGGCTTTTCATAAGTACTGTCACAGGTTTAACGATTGCCGAAATATCTTCCTACGTTAAAGGCGATATAGTAAGAATAATGCCGAATATCCCTATATCTATAGGCAAGGGTGTTATAGGTATGTCTTGTGGTGAAAGTTGCCCTGATCGTAAAGATGAGGTTCAAAAGCTTCTTTTGCCTTTTGGGAAAATGGTAGAAGTTGATGAGTCCCTGTTCCCTGCTGTAACGGCTTTAAGTGGGAGTGGCCCTGCCTTCATCTTCGTCATCATAGAAGCATTAGTGGATGCCGGAATGAAATTAGGTCTTTCTTACGAAACCGCTATGGATCTTATTTTAGAGACGATAAAAGGTTCTGCAGAGCTTTTAGAAGTAGAGGCGAAACATCCTGGCGAACTTCGACACATAGTTACTTCTCCAGCTGGAACCACCATTGAAGGAATATATTCTCTCGAACAGCAAGGATTACGCGGAATCTTGATGAAAACCATATTCGACACGTACAAACGTGCGGTTGAATTGCAAGAAAGTTAACACGATCATTTCAAAAAAGGCCGCCTGCTGGAGTAAACAGGCGGTGGTGAGGAGGAAGCGTTACACTGTAACGCCCAAGTACGCACGACGAACTTCGTCGTTTGCTAAAAGCTCTTTTCCTTTTCCTTCAAGAACGATATTTCCCGTTTCCAAAACGTAGCCATAATCCGCAATCGATAAAGCTGCAGCCGCATTTTGTTCCACGAGAAGAACCGTTTTCCCTTCACTTTTCACTCTTTTTATAACGTCAAAAACTTCTCTAACAAGCAAAGGAGCCAATCCAAGTGACGGCTCATCCATCATCAAAATCTGAGGGTTGGCCATCAAAGCTCGTCCAATTGCAAGCATTTGCTGTTCTCCACCGGATAGAGTACCACCCATTTGTTTTAAACGCTCTTCCAAACGAGGGAACAGTTCAAGTACCCAATCTCGGTCTCTTTTTATACCGGCAATGTCCTTTCTGAAAAATGCACCCATACGAAGGTTTTCATCAACTGTTAAGTTGGGGAATATCCTTCTTCCTTCAGGAGCTAAACTTATACCGGACTTAACAATCGTATCGGGTCTGAGATGTGAAATCTCTTTGTCCTTGTAGATTATATTGCCCTTTTTACCTTTTACAAGACCGATTATTGCGCCCAGGGTTGAAGTTTTTCCCGCACCATTGGCGCCTATTAAAGTGGTTATTTCTCCTTTTTTGACGTTGATGTTTATTCCCTTAACGGCATGAATGGCACCGTAATAAACATTGAGCTTTTCCATTTTCAACAAGGCATCAGACATAACTCTCATCTCCAAGATACGCTTCTATGACCTTTTTGTCCTTTTGAATTTCCTCAGGAAGACCGTGTGCAATGATTTTCCCATAATCAAGGACGTATATTCTTTCACATATTTTCATAACGAATTTCATATC
>CAYYEU010000180.1:0-2165 GCA_964470975.1 uncultured Mesoaciditoga sp.
ATGATCCACCTCTCGAAATCAAAATGGATTCGCTGGAAGTCTTGTACCAATTAGAGGTTGTGGATTTGTTTATTTGAATTTTATATCCAAGTTTGTTAAAAAGTTTCTTTTCTAAATTCAATATGTTATCGTCTTTAGGGATAAATTGAGTTATCTGCAAAGGGGAAGCGGATTTTGTCTCATAATGCAAATAAGAAAAAGACGTCTTTCCATCTATTTCCTTGTACACATCGTTTACAGCTTGGATGGTTGAATGAAAATCTTCTACACCTTTGGCAAAATCTTTCATGTAAGAGAGCGTCCTTGATTGAGAATTCAAAATGCTGGAATATCTCCGTATTTGCTCATCGATTTTCAGCTGAATTTCACCTTTAGACAGTTCCGTTAAAGAAGATACCCCGGCTATGGAAAGCAGGTTTTTATCAGCTGAAAGGGCATTTTCGTAAATGCCGTCGATCATCTTCGTACTTATAAAATAAAATGAGAAGCCTACCCCGACTATCACCGCTATGGCTATAAAAAATTTAGAGGCTCTTACTTTTTTTACTTTTTTTCGGTAAAAATTTATTTTTATAATTGTCCGTCACCCCCCTCATCGCAAGGCTGTATGCCTCCGAGGGAACTTTTATCTCAGCGTTAAGAGCTTCCTTGTAGGCAAGCACTTTTTTAGCCATTTCAAAATTGACTAACGCATCTCTCCACACGTTGAGGTACTCTTCCATTTCCGATGTGAAAATAAAATAATTTACATCCATGTTTGACATGGAAAACCTTGAAAGCATCATTTTCGAAAGCCGCTGAATTTTGTCAGAGAGTTCTTGATAATGTGAATTCACATTTTGTCCATTGTCCGAGATTTCTTCGGATCCCCCTATTACGTTGTCAATTCCTATCAATACTCCATTATTAAAAAGTTCGAGATAAGTGGAAGCAATGTCTTCAAAGACCACAAATGTTATTCCTTTGAACAACTCATCTTTCAAAATGTAATTGAATTTGAAGTAACCCGCGTCTAAAATATCAGGAAACGGCAAACCGGATTTGAAAAACAAACTGTTGAATTTGGACACATCTTCATTTCTGGCAACAAACGCAGACACATCGAATAAATTCAAATCCTTTTGCCTCACGTCCACTTCAACCGTGATCTCTTCAGCTGAAATAGAAAGCTCTTTCACTATCTGAAACTTTGCCGCGTTGGAGATCTGTTGCACTGGCATTATCGGAAGCTCTATTTTCCTGAAAAGTATCCTGTCCGGGAAAAGTGCAGAAACCACCACATCCTCTATATCGATCTTCAAAGAGGTTTTGATCATCCCAAGCGCGTACAATATTTCGCTTTCGTCACTTAAGCTTTCACCATCAAACACTTTCTTCTTGTATGGAATCGAAAGTGAAGAAACCAGCTCCACTTTCTTTCCATTTTTCTTCAACTTCACCCCACTGACTTTGTATCTCCCGATGTCTAATCCAACGTAAAAACTCGTAAATAATCCCATCTCACCACTCCCGTTTTTTCACATTCACTCTTCCAACCACAGGGGTAACGGTTAAGATAACAGGAAACGAATCCCCCACCGAAAATTCAGTTTTACCGGAAATGTAAGGTACACCCCTTGAGAATGCAAAACACTTATCCCCCTTGATTTTCGTGATCTTCAAATCGTACTTCTTTAGTGTTTTTTTACCCAACATAATCACTACATGTTCACTGGTAAGAAATACACGCACTTTGCAACTTTTCAGATAAGAAAATATCCTTGCGTACCTCATCATGCTTTTTGTGGTTTTTACATCTTCATACAACAGTACCTGTTTGATCATCGTGTTAAAACTTGGAAAGGTCAGTGATAAAATTAACGATACAATTACAATGTAAATCAGCAATTCAAAAAGCGTATGACCAGTTTTCATTTTCCAAACCCTTGTCCAGCCCCGCTTTCAAGGCTAAACATGGTTTGGTAAAGGCTAAAGGCCAAGAAACCCACGAATATCCCTATAACTCCTATCATGGCCGGTTCAACCATGGAGACAATCTGTTTTAACTTGACTGACACTTCTTGATCGTAAAATTCCGCGACTTTGTTAAGCATTTCATCGACTCTTCCGGTTTCTTCGCCTGTTCCAACCATTTCCACAAGCAATTGAGGAAAGTACTTAGAGCT
>CAYYEU010000181.1:0-2153 GCA_964470975.1 uncultured Mesoaciditoga sp.
TTGAAGAGTTCATTAAGATTCAATGATAGTACCCTTTCCAAACTTTTTTAATTTCCCCACCAATTGACACGGCATCGATACCTTCTTTAAAGAGAGTTTTAACTTCGTTAGCAGAAGAAATAAGGCCGGCCGCTATGATAAAAAGATTGGGATTTATACTTTTAAAAGTATCTACAAGCTTCGGCAGAACATCCGCAGGCAATACCTCTATACGCTTAATGTGTGTCAAATGACGAAGCCCACTTCTGACCGCATGAGAGTCAAGGGCAAAAAACCTTAAAATAACTGGTATTCCAATTTTTTCGCATTCGTTGAGTAACGAAAGCTTTGTGGTTATAATACCGTAAGCACCTTTGTCCTTTAAAAATTTTACGCCTGCTTTATTTTTTTCAAGGCCTTCCACAAAGTCTATGTCCACCCATACTTCTTTAGATGAAAAAAGGCGCACCCGATCTCCAACACTGGAGATCGTTGTGCCCAATAAAAAAATTGTCGTACATTCCTGAGGAATATCTTCTACATGCGTATCTTGCCAAACTGCTGCTATTACTTCTTTTTTTCTCATTTTGCGTACTCTATGCTTCTTTTTTCCCTGATTACCACGACTTTAAGTTGCCCAGGGTATTCCATCGTTTCCTCTATTTCACGTGCTATATCGTAAGACATTTTGTCTGCCATCTCATCATCTACTTTATCTGGTTCAACTATAACTCTTATCTCGCGCCCAGCTTGTATGGCATATGCTTTGGTAACGTGCTTATGATTTGTAGCTATTTCTTCAAGTTTTTGAAGCCTCTTCATGTATATATCCAAGCTTTCTCGGCGCGCTCCAGGTCTCGCAGCACTTATGGCATCGGCAGCAGCGACTAAGACAGCTTCAGGACTTTCAAACGCCACCTCTTCGTGATGGGCTTGTATCATGTTGACAACCACACTTTTTTCGTGGTAGCGCCTCGCCAATTCCCCACCTATGATAGCGTGTGTCCCTTGAACTTCGTGATCAACAGCTTTACCTATGTCATGAAGCAAAGCACCACGCTTTACTTTCTCAACATTCAAACCCAACTCCTCTGCCATCATGGCGGCTATTTGTGCCACTTCTATCGAGTGATGAAGTACGTTCTGCCCAAAGCTTGTACGGAATTTCAATCTCCCAAGGAGCTTAAGGAGTTCTGGATGCATGGTGGAAATTCCGACAGTCAATATTGCCTTTTTTCCCTCATCACGTACCAGTTTTTCTACCTCTTTCTTTGATTTCTCATAAACTTCCTCGATCATTGCTGGATGTATTCTACCATCGGCAATTAACCTCTCAAGAGACATCCTTGCTATTTCACGGCGTAACGGGTTAAAAGACGAAAGCACGACTGTTTCAGGTGTGTCGTCTATGATAAGATCAACACCTGTCAAGTTTTCGAAAGCACGAATGTTTCTGCCTTCTCGCCCTATGATTCTTCCCTTCATGTCATCATTTGGAAGTTCAACGGAAGAAACGGCAACTTCGTTGATGTAACTACTTGCATACCTTTGAATTGCCGTTGACATAACCCACTTCGCGTTTTCCTCTGCTTCTTCCTCATACCTTTCTTTCATCTGAGAGTACATCTTCGCAAGATTTTTTTCCATCTCTTCTTCCGTGGATTTCAAAACCAACTCTCTAGCTTCTTGGGTGTTTAATCCAGATATGCTCTGTAATTTTTCTTTTTGCCTTTTTAAAGTTTCTTCGATTTCTTCTCTTTTCCTCTCAGCCTCTTCTTTCATTTCTTCAATTTTTTCTTCTTTCCTCGTGAAGGCTTCTTCCCTTTTGGTGAAAGTTTCTTCGCGTTTATTCAGCCGTTCTTCAAATTGTTTAAGTTCGTTTCTTTGCTTCTGCATTTCCCTGTTGAAATCATTCCTCATAGACGCTATTTCTTGCTTGGCATCGAGAATCATTTCTTTTTTGATTTTCTGAGCCTCTTGCTCAGCAGATCTTAATATCTCATTCGCGCTTTCTTTCGCTCTTTTCTGTTCGTTCAACACTTTCGTTTTTCCCATATGGTAACCCATTATCACCGTCAGAATGGCTATGGGAACGAATATCAGCACGAGCATCAGTTCCTGGCTCATTATCACACCTCCAATCTTCGTAGATCGCAAGCAAAGTTTCATGCACC
>CAYYEU010000182.1:0-2139 GCA_964470975.1 uncultured Mesoaciditoga sp.
CTAACAGACGTATACTGGAAGACATTCGAAGTTCTCAAAAGCCCAACGTAACATCCGGCAATATGTACAAAATAGAAGGACCTGTTACGATAGGAAAAGGAGTGGAAATCTCAAACTCTCTTATTAGAGGCCCTGCTATAATAGGGAAAGATTCTTCAATAATCAACTCGTACATTGGCCCTTACACTTCCATAGGACCTAATGTTACCATTGAAAACTCAGAGGTTGAAAACTCCATTCTTATGGAAAATTCCACCATCAGAAATGTTGATGTCAGAATAGATACGAGCATAGTTGGAAGAAACGCGACGATATCCAGTGTGAAGATCAAACCCAAAGTACACAACTTTGTAATAGGGGATTACAGTCTTATAAGGTTAAGTTGAAGACCGCGAGACTTCATTAAAAGAAGGGAGAATATTCTCCCTTCTTTTAAACGTTTTTTTGATCTTCTTCTTCGGCTTCTGCAAGTCCCATGAAGACCTTTAAATGTTTGCTACGACTGGGATGCCTTAATTTTCTCAAGGCTTTGACTTCTATTTGCCTTATTCTTTCACGTGTGACGTTGAAATATTGGCCAACTTCTTCGAGTGTTTTCGCCTTTCCATCTATCAATCCGTATCGCATTTTTAACACCATGGCTTCTCTCGGGCTAAGAGTGTTGAGCACTTTTTCTATCTGTTCATGCAGCATCATTTGAGAAGCTGCATCTTCTGGCGATAAAACATTTGAATCCTCAACAAAATCTCCAATTGTAGACTCATCATCGTTGCCAACTGTGGATTCAAGGGATATCGTTTCTCTCGCTGCCTTCAAAATTTCAGCTATTTTTTCACGTGGTTTTTCCATTAATCCTGCAAGATCATCAACCGTAGGATAGGAACCATGTTTTTGCATATAATCTCTTATAATTTTGTTTAGCTTGTTTATAGTTTCAACCATATGAACTGGCACTCTTATCGTTCTTGCCTGATCTGCAATCGCACGCGTTATGGCTTGTCTAATCCACCAAGTAGCATAGGTGGAGAATTTGTATCCTTTTTTCCAATCAAATTTTTCAACCGCCTTTAGGAGGCCTATGTTTCCCTCTTGAATTAGATCAAGGAAAGAAAGTCCCCTTCCCATGTATTTTTTTGCTATGCTGACAACAAGTCTAAGGTTAGAAGTGCAAAGCTTTTGCTTGGCCTTTTGGTCACCGTTTGCAGCTTTCCTTGCGAGTCTTCTTTCCTCACTTGGAGAAAGAAGAGGAATTCTGCCTATCTCTTTTAAATACAGTTTTACAGGGTCTTTAAGGTTGGCATTATCGTATATTTCCGGTTTTTGACCTTCAAGATAAGAAAGATACCTTTTCACTTCAGAAGCTTCTGCGTCTCCCAATTCTTCTATTTCATCCACAGTGTCAGTTGAGTCATCTTTTATTTTTATGTTCTCTTTTTCGATAATATCGTATATGTTCTCTAAAAGGCTGGAATCAAACTCTTCATAGTTAAGAGGGATAGCGTTGTCTATATCCGCATAGGTTATATAACCTTGTTTTTTACCTTTTTTTATAAGAACACTTATCTTTTTCTTAAGAAGAATTGTGCTACTTCCCGCCATTTGAAGCACCTCCCTTTTTTTTCAATAGGGAACGAAGTTCCATTGCTTTTTTTATTAACTTTGCTTTTTTCTCGCGATCGGGCGTAGAAACCATCTCCCTTTCCAGCACTTCAATTTGGTGCTTCATCTTTCGTTCCTTCAATTTTGAAATGCAAATCTCAAAAATTCTTTCAGCGTCTAAATCAGAATCATCCCTAGTAAAAATTTGGAAGAACCTCTCGCCGTTTTCTTTCGTCATGAGTTTCATAGCATCTTGAGGTTGTACCACACCAGATCTTACTATCTCCAACGCTTTTTCCGCAAATGGAGAGAGCACGTTTGGTTCAAGATGAATTATGATTTTTGAGCGCATTTCCTCATTCAAAAAAAGCAAATAAACGACATAATCATCTAACGTCATACGAATGCTTTTGCCACCATAAGAGTTCTTATCCATTTGAGTTGTTTGAAGATTGTACATGATATCTTTTTCATCCACCATGAGGATTTTAGACACTTTTGAAATAAGATGGCGTTTCAAAATTGGAGAAGCAATCCACG
>CAYYEU010000183.1:0-2134 GCA_964470975.1 uncultured Mesoaciditoga sp.
ATGTTGAACGTTTTGCTGGGTGCCATGAGCGTTATCACATTTTGTGAAAACCCTTCTATGGAGGCTATGGGAGTGTGTTTGTATTCTTTGTAAACGATGTCCGAGTGTATCTCATCAGAGGCGATGAGTACGTGATGTTGAGTGCACATCTTTCCCAAAGTTGTCAGCTCCTCTTTTGTCCAAACACGACCGGTTGGATTCTGGGGATTACAAAGGATCAGCATTTTCGTCTTGTTCGTCATCTTCTTTTCCAAATCCTCGAAATCCATCGTGTATTTGCCGTTTTCGAACTTAAGGGGATTGTAAACCATCTTTCTTTCAAGACCTTTCACGATCCTGAAAAACGGGTAATAAACAGGTGGTTGAACGATCACCTCGTCCCCACGCTGCGTGTATGCCAGCACGGCGAGTGCTAGTGCCGAAACAACGCCGGGTACCGCGATCACCCAATCTCTTTTCACATTCCATCCATGTCTCTTTTTCATCCACCTTACAAAACTGTCGTAGAATTCACCGGATCTCAAAGTGTAGCCGTAAACCCCATGCTCTGCCCTTTTTTGGATCGCTTCGACAACTTTTGGAGGAGACAAAAAGTCCATATCAGCCACCCACATCGGGAGTGCATCGGCTGTGCCGAAGAATTCTTCCATTCCGTCCCATTTTATGCTGTTTGTGTTGTGTCTGTCTACGTATTCATCGAAATCGTATTTCACATTTGCACCTCTCAGATAGATTTTGTTTTGTAAGTACTGAATTTAACACAATGCAATTGTGTTAAATTCACACCTTCAAATTATATCACTCTAAAGCCTTACAAACAAAGGATTTTTTGAGATGTACCAAAAATAGAAAAAATCCGACTTTCAACATTTTTTGAAAGACGATTTTTGAAAGCAATTTCTTTTAAAAACGCAAACATTTCACTCGAAAAGCCTTGTAAAATACGTATTTTAAACGTCAAAGATCGTAAAATCGATTTTAAGACCATTTTCTCGACTTCCATGTATAAATTTACACGAGACAGCGTTTTCTCTTTTCTAAGAGCCACTTAAACGCATCGAATTTTTACCCTTTGTCCAGACCATGACAAAACTACAAAAACTTCCAAAATGATGTATAATTACATCGCAAAATGCGAGGTCGCAAAATGCGAGGTGATGATTTTGAACAATCCATTCAAATTTGGGATGGTGGTAAAAGGTGAAGACTTTTGTGACAGAGAAAAAGAAATGAAGGAAATTACCCAGGCAATTGAAACCGGAATGAGTGTTTCGGTGATATCTCCCAGGAGATATGGGAAAACTTCGATGATAATCAACCTGCTGGATGAACTTTCAGAGTATAAAAAAGTTTACATGGATCTTATGGGAATAACTTCGCTTAACGATTTTTTAAGCAAGTACGCGTCTTCCATATTTGAATCCCTGGGTGGTGTGAGAAAATTTTTGAGCGATATCGACAAACTCATAGAAGTACACGGAAACGTTGAACTGGATATGGGCGCATTGAAGCTGAACTTCGAAGTGAGCTCAAATTCCAAACAAGACATCGAAAACGTGATCGGATTGCCTACAAAATTCAAAGAAAAATTCGTGATAGTAATGGATGAATTCCAGGAAATCTTGAACGTCACAGATGTTGATCTCATAGCGTTGCTGAGGAAGGAGTTTCAATTCTTTCAAAATACCGTCTTCATCTTCTCCGGTAGCAAAAAATCTATGATGAGGGAAATATTTTCAAAGCCTCAAAAGCCTTTTTACAGGTTCACACAAATATACGATCTTAAAAACTTGAAAGAAGAAGATGTGAAGAATTTCATTTCCAAGAAGTTCAAAAAGTCAAAATTAAAAGCCAACAATGACGTGTACCATGAGATATACCAACTTACATCTGGACATGCCTACTACGTTCAAGCGCTGTGTTATCATTTGTGGTTTTTAGCTCAAGAAAGTGGCGTTGTAACCACAAAATTGGTGAATGACGCGTTGAGAAAAGTCATGACAAACGAAAAAGGAGCGTTTGAAAGTTTGTGGGATGAGCTCAATCCAAATCAAAAGAAGGCTCTGAAAGCCTTATCTTTTGATAAATCTCCATATTCGCTGGATATGAGCTCTGGAAGCGTGAAAAGAAGCCT
>CAYYEU010000184.1:0-2131 GCA_964470975.1 uncultured Mesoaciditoga sp.
GATAGGTATGGTGAGTGACAAGGAAATTTTAGAAGCTCAAAAACTTATAGCTTCAAAGGAAGGCGTATTTTGCGAACCCGCCTCTGCAGCTTCAGTTGCTGGCCTCATAAAAATGTCGTCTAAAGGATTGTTTGAAGGAGGAGAAAAGATAGTTGCCACTCTCACTGGAAATGGTTTAAAGGATCCTGATATAGTTCTGAGAAAAATTCCACAGATATCAACGATACCTAACGATGTCGATTTGCTGATCAAAGAGGTGGGACTTTGAGGAGCACAACAGTCTCGGCACCGGCAACAATCGCCAACTTAGGAAGCGGGTTTGACACGTTGGGAATTGCTGTAGAGCTCAGAAATATCGTTACAATCGAGGAGAATGATCGATTCGAGGTTGTAGAAAAAGGAACACCTGTTTCTGGCAAAGACATGGTGACTGAAATTGTGAAGGACTTCCTTGAAAAGAATGGATATCCTCCAAAAGTTAGAATTTTGAAGACAAGCGCTATTCCAGCGCGCAAGGGACTTGGCTCGAGTTCGGCTGCCATAGTTTCAGCGTTGGCTGCTGCGATGAGCTTCTTGAATAAGTTGGACTTGGATAAACTCTTTGAAATGGCCGTTGAGATTGAAGGGCATCCAGACAACGTTGCTCCTGCTGTTTATGGGGGATTAAGGGTAAGTGCTTCTATTTCTGATAGAACTTTATCTCTACCCGTTAACGTCCCGTTCAATGAAATCACCGTATTTGTTCCACCTTTTGAGACTTCTACCAAAGAGGCAAGAGAGGTGTTACCAAAAGAAATTCCATTCTCTCAAGCGATTTTCAACTTGCAAAGACTTGCGATCTTGATAGCCGGAGCCTCTCAAGGAAAAATCTTAAGAGAAGGATTTGAAGATGAATTACATCAATCAAAGCGCCTTTCATTGTGCCGAGAATCAAGGGATTTCTTTGAGCACCTAAAAAGCAATGCTTACAATCCTGTTTTTGTATGCGGTTCTGGCCCATCAATAGGAATGGTGGATAGAACAGATATAAAAGAACCAGATGGATGGAGAAAGATGTTGCTTAAGGTCTCGATGGAGGGCTTGAAAGACAAGTAGTGGAGGTGAGTTGTTAAGCGATGCTTGTTGAAGAAGTTTTAAACAAAATTGAAGAAATTGCCCCTTTGTTCCTTCAAGAGAGTTATGATAATTCTGGAATTCAAATTGACGGTCCAAACGTTGAAGTATCAAAAACACTTGTCAGCCTTGATCCAACGCCTCAGGCTGTAAGAAGGGCAGTGGAAGAGGGGTGTCAAATAGTTTTGACGCACCATCCCCTTTTGTTTAAAGGAGTGAAACGTTTGACAACGAAGAACGCAATTGGCGATATGATATACACAGCCATTGTGGGCGGAATCACCGTTTATGCTTCCCATACGAATTACGATTCCGTTCCAGGTGGGTTGAACGATGTTCTTGCGCGAAGATTGAAAATGTCTGACGTTTCACCCCTCGTACCAAACGAAATGATGGTTGGGGCTGGAATAGGGCGTGTTGGTAATGTGGAACCAGTGGAGATCCGTGAATTTGCACATTTCACCAAAGAAGCTTTGAAAGCGGAAATGATTCAATTAGCACCAACAGGCCCCTCTGAAATCCGACGTGTTGCCATATGCTCTGGATCTGGTGCCGATTTCATAGAGGCTGCTTTAAGGGCTAAGGCAGATGTTTACATTACTGGCGATGTTACTTACCACAAGATCATCGAAGCGGTTAATTCCGGGCTTTCACTTATAATAGTCGGCCATGATGAGAGCGAGAAGTTCTTTGAAGATGAAATGAAAAAGTATTTGGAATCATCTGGTGTCGAAGTTGTCAAGTACCATGAAAGGTTTTACCATAATATCTAAAAAGTGATGTGGTAAAATATCATGAACGAATCTGAGGGGGACAGTGTGACAGATTACTTTTTTTCTTACAAAAAAAGAAAAGAGAAAGAGAATAAGATCATTGATTATAACGTTTTAATCGATGATCTGATCGATAAGTTATCAGACAGAATATCCGGAAAGATAACTGATAAACTACGTAAAGAAAGCGAAGTTAAAACGGTGAAAATTCCTGAGAAACGTTCTTTTGAGCAAATTCTCGAAGA
>CAYYEU010000185.1:0-2125 GCA_964470975.1 uncultured Mesoaciditoga sp.
TCTAAAGAACAACAAAATGGTCTAAAAGTGGGAAGAACTTTCGTGAACGCTACGAGTTAAGTGATCGTGGTGAAAAATTCTTCGAGAAGTTCTTGCTTCATTTGTTTTTAACCTTTAAGAATTATCTTATTAACGTTTTTGGTGTAAATTAGTTCTAACAGGAGGTGAACACACATGAAAACCACGATGAATGTAAGATTATTTGCGAGTGTTGAAGCATTCGTGGGATTGGTATGCCGTGTTCACCGCTCTACTATTTTGACTTGATTTTACTTAGAAATAGTGATATCTCAGAGGGCTGTGAGCACGTTCACAGCCCTTTTTTGATGTGCCAGTGAGGAGGGAGGAAAAACCATGAATTCTGCAGTTAAAGTACATGATATCAAAAAGAATTTCAAAAAATCCGGGAAAACGATCAAAGCCTTGAAAGGAGTGTCCTTTGAAATCGAGCGTGGAGAGATTTATGGATTGCTCGGTCCAAATGGTTCAGGGAAATCCACCTTGATCAGATTGATGTCAACCCTGTTGTATCCAGATTATGGAAAGATCGAGATCTTCGATCATGATGTGCTCAAAGAGGAAAATGTCGTGAAAAGAATGATAAATCGCGTTTCAGTTGAGGCGAGTTTTTTCATGAAACTTTCCGCGATTGAAAATTTGAGATACGCCTGTGGGATATACGGATTTCCTTTTGGAAGATCTAAAGAACGCATTTTAAGCATACTTGAACAAGTTGGAATTCCTAAGAGCAGATTCAACGATCCTTTGGAAAATTTTTCAAGAGGAATGCAGCAGAAAGTTGCCATTTCGCGTGCTTTTCTTACATCTCCGATTCTCATGCTTTTGGATGAGCCAACGACTGGTTTAGATCCCAAAGCAAAGAGAGAAGTACAAAGTATGGTGAAAAACGTTGTTCAAAAACACGATGCCACCATCTTGTTAACCACACATGATATGGAAGAAGCGGAAAAAATGTGTGACAGAATTTCAATAATTCATCATGGAAAAATAGTGGCTGAGGGAATCCCTGAGAAACTGAAAGAACAATATTCAGCTCAAACACTTGAAGACGTGTTCTTAAAAGTCATAGGTGTTAAGCTCGAGGAGGCTGACGAAAATGAATAAAAGCAACACTCTAAAAGAATTCTACGCAGGGTTGGCCGTCATGATAAGGAATTTCGACCTTGTTAAAAGATATTGGAAATGGGAGGTCGTGTTCTTCGCTTACACAATTGCCAATACCGTTACCATGGGTTTTGTTGGGAAATCCATGGGAGGCGGTAATAGAACCATACTTTACATGATAATTGGAGCAACCATGTGGAGCTATCTTTCCGTGCTATTTGAAGTTTTGGCCGAAACTGTGGCGTGGGAGAGATGGGAAGGCACCATAGAATACACGTTCATGTCTCCAATGAAAAGGATAACGCATCTGTTAGGCACTTGCAGTTTTGCGATTGCTTACGGAATGCTCAGAACTTTTTTGCTGTTTATCATCGTGGCACCGCTTTTTGGCATAAATCTTGTCGGCATGAACGTGTCAGCCACTCTTGCAGTGTTGGCCGTTGCCAGCATTTCGTTTACGGGCTTTGGAATGATGGGGGCAGTATTACCCTTGATTTCCCCTGAAAAAGGCGTTCAGGTTGTCCATATATTTCAAGCGTTTATCTTGATGATTTCAGGCGTTTATTACAGCGTTAGCGTGATGCCAAAGTGGATGGAGACGCTCTCTTACTTTTCACCCGCAACTTACGCCCTTGAAGCAATGAGAAAAACAGTGCTCAACGGTGAGGGCATATGGGCCATTATGGATAAACTCGTTCCGATGGCACTAATGGGGGCTATTCTCCTTCCACTTGGGCTTTTTATATTCAAATGGGGAGAGAGATTTTCCAAAAGAAGGGGCTTTTTAAAGAGAAACGGGTGAGCCAACAAAAATGAGACAGCCCCCTTTTTTATTTTCTCTTCAGCACCTTCCAAAGGGGAAAGGCCTTACAGCCGCTGGAGAGAAAACGTGATAGAAAACGTTGTGAGATTAAGCAAGCTTTGCACGCACGAGTTCATCAGTTTGAACGAATTCGTTAACCTCAGACGGAAGTTTCACGATCAAATAGAGCCAGTATAT
>CAYYEU010000186.1:0-2115 GCA_964470975.1 uncultured Mesoaciditoga sp.
ATTCTGTTTGATGTTTTTTGTACCTTCACTTCCGAACATGCCCGCGAGCATTTGAGACATCATAATACCAGCTTGAGGATTCGAAGGACTTGGTATAACATCCATCGTTACGGACTTGTTGAGTGCTATTGACAAAGAAAAATCTTTTGGTATTACGGCACCTATCATTATCTTCCCACTTGCAAGTGCATTTATCAAATCCTGACGGGAATTGTAAAAGATCATCTTGCCGGTACTCGTGCTCGATAAAGATTTTTCAACTTTTGCGTTGAAGATCAAGTCCTTGGAGTATATGCCTATATTTCCGTTGTAAGAACCGCCCGTCTTGGGAAATATGTAACCAAGCATGATCATCATGATGATCGGCATCAAGATAGAAAATACAACCCTTGTTCTTCCTCTTAAAAACGTCTTCAGATCCTTCCACGTTATATCCCAGAGTCTCATTTATTTCACTTCCTCATTCAAAATATCGTGTACTTCTTCATCTTCTGTGTTGCAATCCGATTCTTCCGATAGTTCGATGTACACATCTTCAAGGGATGGCTCAAGTGTTTTAAAACTTCTTATCTGAACGTTCAATTTCGCAACATCTTTCAGAAATTCACTGAGATCTTCGACTTCTACTTTTAGATATCCGCCTTCTTGAATGAGAATCTTTCCATTAATCTCGTCTTTTGGAATCGCCTTATCAGTTTCCATCTCAACGATTTCGGCTTTTTTGAAATGCTTCTTTATCTCTTTCAAAGTGCCTATCGAAATTATCTTCCCCTTGCTCATTATCGCAACCTTGTCGACGTTCATGAGCTCAACATCGTGAAGCACGTGAGTAGTGTAAACGATCGTTCTTCCCTCTTTTCTTAAACCAACTATGAAGTCCCTTATATGTTTTGTCGAAACCGGATCAAGTCCAAGAGTTGGCTCATCGAGAAATATTATCTGTGGATCTGGAACGAGTGCCCTTGCAAGGTTTACCTTCTGCCTCATCCCGGTACTCATCTTAGATATCAGCATGTCTTTGAAATTCCAGATGTCGAAGAGTTTTAAGAATTTCTCAGCTCTTTCCTCTGTGAGGGAATCTTTTATCCCATAAAGCCTCGAAAAAAATTTTATGTTCTCCATGGCCGTCAAGTCGTTGTAAAGTATGACTTTCTCTGCCACAAGGCCTATATTTCTCCTCACATTTGTTGGATCTTTCAAAACGTTGTAACCTGCCACTTCTATGTATCCATCCGTTGGAACCGCAAGGTTCGTCAGAACTCTTATCGTTGTGCTTTTACCTGCACCATTCTGTCCCAAAAGCGCGAAAAGCTCTCCATATTTCACTTCAAAGGAAATTCCATCAACGGCTTTGACTTTTTTGAAATATTTTTTCAAATCCTTTACAACTATCGCCTTTTTATCACCCATTTCAAAACCTCCTTAGGATCTCTGAATTTCTACGCAATTACCTCAGCATCGAATGTTATTTTATCCACTGTTTGACCCCTTTTAAAGCGCTTTTCAAGATGTTCAACGACTACGGCATTGTTTCTCATCAAGCCATCTCCTCACGTACTCTTCGGTATTTTCTAAATCTTTCACCAATCTTTCCACATCTTTTCTTTTCTTCCAATTGACGGCGTGCATGCGATAAAACAAACCTTTGAAAACGGTCTGAATCTCCTTTGGCATAGACGTGTAAGGATTGTCCATGGCTATTCCAACTCTACTCATAAGACCCTTAAAAACTTCTTTGCTTGATTGAATATCGTTCAAGAATTTTTTTCCTTCTCCTGTAAGGTAATAGAATTTTTTTCGGCCTTCGTTTCGTTGATTTAAAATACCGCTTTTCGTAAGATCGCCTAATTGAGGGTAAACCGTTCCAGCGGAAGCTGGGATTCCCTCTTCTTTACAATATTTCAAAAAGTCGTATCCGGTTATCTCCCCTTTTTTCTCGATGAAATTGAGAAGCAAAAATTTTAAAAACGCGAACTTTGCCATGCACCCACCCTCTATCTTTTTAGATATATCTATATAGATATATTATACCCGAAAATTCATCGTGTCAAGGGGCAAGAAAAAAATTCATCAATTCGAAAAGTTGACGTTATATCTTTCAAGAAGATGTATGGT
>CAYYEU010000187.1:0-2043 GCA_964470975.1 uncultured Mesoaciditoga sp.
TTCTATTTCAGCGTGGTATTTTGAAAAGACAAGATCCCCACAAAAGCAAACCGCATCTGGCCACACGTAAACAACACACGAATCAGGTGTATGCCCACCCACATGAACGATCTCAACGCGTTTATCTCCCAAATCAAACGTGATTCTGTTCTTAAACGTGATCGATGGTGGTACCAACTTTGCGTCCCTTAATTCTTTTTGAATTATTGGCTCAAGCGAGGACTTAAAAGCTTCCAAATCAAAATTCTCGAGATACTCCTTTGTCAAAACATTTCCGACAATCGGGGCATCGATCGCACAATTTCCAAGAGTATGATCGAGATGGTAATGAGTGTTAACCACATACAAGAGGACTTTGGAGGTGATGGTCGAAAGAAACTCAACAATCCTTTTTGCCTTCGAGGGGAAAAAAGTGGAATCAACCATCATAGCTCCCTTATCCCCTATGATGATGCCAGAATTTGCGGCTCCATTTGAATTTTCAGTGACAAATATAGAATTCCCAATCGAAAACATCCAACACCTCAGTATCTAAAAATTGTTGCTTCCATAGGAGAAACGTTACCATACTCGTCTTTTATCAAGCGTGTGATCAACGTGTGCTTGCCCTTTTCAAGTTTCTTAGAAAGCCATACGATCAAATCGTTTCCCTTCACTTCTGTAGATTTAACGTTTGCCCTCGTAACATTCAAATTCAGTTTCAACATCACAGGGGGTACTATTCTCTTGTTGAATTTTATGACTATTTCGTATGCACTCTTCACGATAACCCTTTCCACCATTGGCGGTATCAAATACATCGACGTATCGGTGGCCTTGCCAGTGGCAAGCCAATAAACGGAATTCACGGCCAACACAGAATCATCACCCGTTTTCCAACCATCGTAAAGAGACTTCCACTTTGAACCCGTTCCATCGTCAAAGGGAGAACTATCACCCACAGCAACAAATCTACCTTTTCCGTAATTTCCATAGACAACGTAAGGCTGGCAGGTGTAAAGTTCAATTGCAGGATGAACAGATGAAGAACTCAGCACTTTTAAAGTGGAACCAGCCCACTCTCCAACCTTTTTCACTCCATCGGTGATTGGAGATTTGAGGACGTACTGCGCAGGATATTCCGTCATGCTATTTTGCATAAACTCAAAGCCCAAAGGTTTCACGAAATCATTGAATATGGAGATAGCATCCCAACCGTTCTGGTTTCTGTCAGCTCCTTCGTGATCGGCTATGAAAAAGACCCCTCCCCCACTTTCAATGAATTGAACGATGGCTTCTTCTTCCATTGGCGTAAAAGAGTCGTTTGGCTCTGGGATAACGAGAACGGAATAGTTTTTCAGAATCGAATAGGTTAGCCTCTTGTACGTTTGTTTCACGACGAAAAATCTTGAAATTGCCATACCAAAATCTGAATAAGCTCCTGTTATCGTCCAATCTGCATTGCCAACTGTTTGCCCGTGCCCTGCATCAAAAAGCACACTGGACGAGAGAGCAGACAACGCTACAAGCATCATCAAAATGAAAATTAAAAATTCTTTCACGATCACTCATCCTCTATGATCTTGGCAAAGTTTCCAGCTTCTTTCACACGTTCGAAACTCACAGTCCGTCCACTATCAATTCTAAGAATGGCTGTTGCGTATTTAACGATCTTTTCATCATGCGTGACTATGACAAATGTTTGATGATTTTTCTCATTCAAGTCCTTCATGAAATCCATTACCATAAAAGATGTTTTCGTATCAAGTGCCCCAGTAGGTTCATCTGCCCATATGATTTTGGGATTTCCAGCCAGCGCACGTGAAACGGCTACTCTTTGACGCTCACCACCACTTATTTGAGAAGGGAATTTATCGATCACATGTTCTAATCCATGCGCTTTCAACACCTCAATGGCTTTCTCATTTGCGACCTTCTCTGGCAAACCACGCGCGAGAATTGGTAGCGCTACGTTTTCTTTTGCAGTTAAAACGTCTATGAGGTTGTAAGCTTGAAAAACGAATCCCATGTTTTCCGCACGAAATTTCGTTTTCTCGTTGTCTG
>CAYYEU010000188.1:0-1977 GCA_964470975.1 uncultured Mesoaciditoga sp.
TCCTTTTAAAAGATTGAGCCGCGAGTTTTATTCCTTCAGACATGGTTGGGAAAATGTGGAGCGTGTTCACGACATCGTTAAGCGTCATCTTGTTTTCTACGATCATGACTCCCTCATGGATAAGATCAGCTGCTGACGATGCGAGAATGTGTACACCTTTTATCTCTTCAGTATTTTTATCCACAACGAGCTTGATCGCTCCTTTGACTTCGTTAACAACACGCGCTTTCGGTACTAAATTCATAGAAACCGTATTACAATCGCACGTTATTCCTTTCACGTTAGCCATTTTATCCGTCAGTCCTACCGATGCCAATTGTGGATCTGTGAAGATCGCACGTGGAACGACAGCGTAATCCATTTTGATTTTTTCAGTGGAAAGCGCGTTATTTGCCGCGATCATTCCTTCCCTTGCTGCAACGGTTTCAAGCATCGGCTCACCAGTTACATCACCAGCAGCCCATATTTTCTCAGACGTCTTCATTTCGTTGTTAACGAGTATCTCTCCTTTTGTACCGAGCTTTACATTTACTTTTTCAAGAGATAGTGAAGAAGTGTTTGGCCTTCTTCCAACTGCCAAAAGTAGCTTTTCAGCTTTTAATGCCTTTTCTTCTTCGTTGAAAATTGCATTTACGGCCACACCATCATGATCCTTTGTAACTTTAACGACTCTTGCATTAGTCATTATCTCTATTCCATCTTCTTTTAGATATTTCTTTAGCAGTATAGAAAGCTCCGGTTCAGCATTAGGAACTATTCTTTTCATAGCTTCTAAAAGATGCACTTCTGTCCCAAATCTCGAAAAAACTTGGGCGAATTCCAATCCTAAAGCCCCTCCTCCTATAATTATCATGGATTTAGGCAGTTTTTCCAATTTCAAAGCCTTCACATTTGTCAAATAGTCAACCTCATCGATCCCTCTTATAGGAGGTACAAGAGTTGAAGAGCCAGTGGCTATTATGAATTTTGATGCGAAATAGACGTTGCCGCCTACTTCGATCTCCGTTTTAGAGATGAATTTCGCACTTCCTTGAACAAGATCCACATTTTTCAAAACATCAAGGACCTTTTCATATTTCTCATTTCTTAACTCACTTATCAACGCGTCTTTTCCTTCCATGATCTTTTTGAAGTCAAAGAATACATTGCTTTTTATTCCACAAAAAGAATTGTCTTGAGAGTCATGCACGATTTTCGAAATATGAAGAAGGTACTTTGAAGGCACGCATCCAACGTTGACACACGTACCACCCAAGCCAATAACATCGTTGTTGACCATTAAAGTTTTTGCGCCAATACTATCCGCTTTCATCACAGCTGCAAATCCTGCTGCTCCTCCACCTATAACTATCAGATCGTATTTTTCCATTCTTATTACTCCTCTCAGCTCAACACAACGAATTTTCCGTACATCCCTTTGGAAGCGTGCCCCATCACCTGGCAGATGTAGTAAAAAGTGCCAGATGCAGAAGTTACGAACGTCACAGACGCTCCCGGATACTCGCCGTTTTTTTCTTGCGGCAAGGGCGGTACGTAAGAATTGGCAAATGCTGGTCTATCGAGCATCATCGTCCCCATGTAAAAGTAAGGAGGAGAACCTGGTGTGATCACAACACCGTGGTACATGTCGTCATCCATGTTGATAAACTGAACGGTTACCTGAGCATCTTTGCGAATTATTATCGTAGGATTGACAAGACCATATATCCCAAAAGAATACATAGAGCCATTTTCTGGGCTTGCCATTATTGGAATCGATACTTTTGAACCGTAAAATTCGATCGTATTCGCTGATTTGTCGATCCTAACGCCAGTTGCCGGTGCCGAGGATAACTCTTCAACTTCAGGAGCGCTGAACGTTGTTTCCGTACCATTGAAACCGTATCCAAAACGTCCCATTCCATTTCCACCAAAAGCGAAGATCATGGTTCCCACTCCCGCAGCAACAAGAATCGCGCCTATTATTAAAATTCCTAC
>CAYYEU010000189.1:0-1969 GCA_964470975.1 uncultured Mesoaciditoga sp.
TGTAAATTGCAATTGATATCGTCGATTGGGCAGAAATCAACAGATTGGATAGCGATGGTTTCAGCCTTCCAGCTTTTGGAGGTGAGTTGAAACTCACACTCCATGCAAATAAGCTGGTGATCAAAAACACAATTATAAGAGCTGTCAGAATTCGAATTCGTCTCATGAATTCATTTTAACAAAAAAGGATGCCTTTTGGCATCCTTTAAAATTCAATAGGGGGATTTTTTTTAGAACCTTGGCATTCCATATTTTGCAAGTTTGATAAAAGTTTCATTTTTAGTCTTTTCGGCCAATTTCCTCATTTTTGCGATTTGAAAGATTTTTTCCATGTCCACGCTTCTCTTTTTCATCGTGATCACTCCTTTCCTGTTTTCAATCTCATTCTACATTTTCAACTTTGACGAGCCATGATGATCGAGATCGCATTGTATTTGATTAGTTAGCATTCTTTATGAAGGTTTAATTGATAAATAGTGAAAACGCAAAAATGTGAATAGGCAGTTCCACTACAATGGCGCTTTTTAAATTGTAATCTTAATGAAAACATTTATTTGTTTTTGCGTTTTGGCATTTTCGTGGTAGAATCTTCTATGACGCACGATCCGGGTAAGAAGATGGTTTGGAAAACCACACCTTGGATCGGCGGATGTTTTATGGAAGGAGGTATGTTGATGTACGCTGTTGTTGAAGTTGGAGGAAAACAGTACAAGGTCTCCGAAGGTGACATTTTTAAAACTGAAAGATTCAGAGATGTCAAAGAAGGGGATAATGTTGTACTTGACAGAGTTTTGGCTGTTAAGGGAGACGATAATGCAAAAATAGGATCTCCATATGTTGAAGGTGCAAAAGTTACAGCTACTCTTGTCAACAATGGGAGATACAGAAAGGTTATTACTGTGAAGTTCAAGGGAAGAAAGGGATATCGCCGTACCAAGAATCATAGGCAATGGTATTCGATGTTAAAGGTTGAAAAAATAGAGGGATGACGAATTGCGAGTTCCTTTTCAATGACAAACGATACGTAGGGTTTGAATTTTATGGTCATGTTGGATTGGGGACAAAGGGAAACGATGTTGTTTGTGCGGCAATAAGTGCTATCACTCAGGCGACAATAATGGGTTTGAAAGAAGTTCTTGGAGAGAGAATAGAGTACATGATTGAAGATGGAATGATCAAGTGCACGCTTGAAAGTAATGGAGAATGTGCTCAGAAAATGCTTGAAACTCTCTATAAAACTGTTAAACAACTGTCGTTGCAGTATCCTAAGAACTTATCGGTTTCGGAAATGGAGGTGTAATGATGAATTTTGATCTTCAGATCTTTGCCTCAAAAAGTTCGGTCGGCAAAAACGGTAGAGATAGTAATCCTAAATACTTGGGTACCAAAGTCGGAGATGGCCAAAGAGTTAAGGCTGGTAGTATACTTGTGAGACAAAGAGGGACGAAGATATGGCCTGGTAAAAATGTTGGCTTAGGGAAAGATTTCACGCTTTTTGCTCTTACCGATGGAAATGTGAAATTTGAAATGCATAAGAACAGGAAGTACGTGAACATTCACCAAGAGGTTGAGGCATGATGATAAATAAAACTAAAAAGCTGACGATCATAGGTGTGTTTTCAGCCATGGCTACCGTGTTGATGCTTGTGGAAATACCCATTCCACAATTAGCTGGCTTTAAATACGATCCAAGTGACATTGCAGCTTTGTTAGTTGGCTTCATGCTTGGACCTATACCAGGCATTCTAACAGTTCTGGTAAAGGACTTGCTTTATTTTGCAATTAGAGGGACGGACGTCGTAGGAATATTCATGAATGCAGCAGCTGGAAGCATGTTTGTTGGTTTTTCGGCGTGGCTTTATTCAAGGAAAAAGACGAAAACGATGGCTGTGGCCGCTTTAAGCCTTGCAACGTTGATCTTGGTTGTAGGAATGGATGCTTTGAATATGTTGGTTTACCCGCCGTACTT
>CAYYEU010000190.1:0-1961 GCA_964470975.1 uncultured Mesoaciditoga sp.
GATGAGATAACGCTGGTTTTCAATTCGATGCCAACATCCGATGCGTTGAAAGATGTTGTCTTACCCACGTTTACCATCGCAAAACCATTTCCAGAAAATTTGAATTTTTGAGAGTTTTTGAAAAAATCTTCAAAGCTCACGCTGGAAAAACCATTTGCGTTCTTTTCCAGCTCACTTAAAATACCGTTGTTTTTCCCTCCGTTTTGGTAAACATCTTCTGAAACCTCGTATAGATTGTAAACGACGTAAAGGGTTTTCGGCTTTTCATCAACACTTTTGAGAGTGGTTAAAACCCTTTTGTACACGTTTTCAGGTCCAGTGAAAAATAAGAATGGCTCCCCATCCGCGTACGTGATGTAAGACGAATAAGCGCTTAGAAACGATATGGCATCCTTTGGCTTGAGATATTTCAAAGCTACGGTGTGGCTTGTGTAGCCGTAGATCTTCATTGAAAGCGACGAAGCGGACGAACCCACAAAATAAACCCCATTTCTTTCAAAGTAAAACAGCCCCGCTTTCTTGCAAAGCAACTTCATAGCTTCATCAAAGGTAACATCGTTCAAATTCATCGTAACTTGCCCATTCACGCTTTGATCGACAACTACCGGAACGTTGAATTGCGTGGATATATCAGAAAAAGCTTGAGCTAAGCCCTCTTGGTAAAACGAAAAAGAAGCGGTAACCGCAAAAATACTCACTGCTATTAAAAGAAGGAGGGCGATCGCCAAAAATCTTTTCATCACTCACCACCCACGCTCTCACAGGTGACTATCACGACTATCTCTTTTCTAACTTTTTTCATCTTGCTCTGAGTGAAAAGATACCCCACGATTGGGATATCACCAAGCACCGGGACCTTTGACAAAGATTTTTCGTAAGTGCTAAAATTAACTCCGCCCACTGCCACCGTGTCTCCAACTTTTGTGTTGAATACGGTGGAAAGCGTGTTCGTCATCGTATCTGGGACGGGATTGGAAGTCTCCATCGCACCCGAAACGCTTTCAGACATATTCAATGAAACATCGCCAGATGCTGATATGGTTGGAATTAGGCTTATCTTAATGCCAACGTTGACATTCGCTAAAACTTTTTTCCCGTCCGTGTTTACGTAAGAGTACTTTCTCGTCGTCGATACGTCCACATTTCCAGTTTTTCCGCTTTCTACCCTGATCTTTGGATTCGCAAGGATTTTCACGGCGCCGCTCGCTTCCTCGGCTCTTATGTTGGAGAGTATTGAAAGATCGCTAACCGTGTAAACCATGTTTATCGCCCTGTCCAACACGTTAAAGGTCGTTGATGATGAAGAATTCGACGGATTGGAATATTGCAAATCCATTCCCCATTTTTTCAAAAGAGACTCGTCAACTTCTATGACGTTCATTTGGACGACGACTTCATTTTTGGGAATGTCCACTTTTTTTATGAGAGAAATTATCGCCGACTTCACGTTGTCAGGCGCACCTATAAGCACCAAACTCGGAGAATCCGTCGATGTGAAAACATAAGGCTTCATAACATCGGGCAAAAGATCCAAAAGCGTTTTTGAAGAAGTATATTTAAGACGATAAGAAGTCGAGCTTGCCAAATAAAGGAAACTGGTCGAACTCGGATTCGCCGTGCCGACGAAGTACACGTTCGGCTTTATCTCCTTCCAAGAGTACCCTCCAGGCAAAAGTATGAGATCGAGCGCGTCGGAAATATCGACGTTGTCAAGATTCAAGGTTATGAATCCCCCTACCGTGGAATCGGTCAAGATCGTTATGTTTTCCTGCGCTGCAAGATCACTCAGCGCCTGCGAAAGCGACTCTTGAAAGAATGAAATGCTCACTTTTTGAGAAAAAGCAAATGATACCGTCAGAATCAGCAAAACCAAGATAAAGAAATTTTTTCGCATTTGTAGCATTCCCCCTAATGTATTTTGTTTTTATAACCTCTCACATTAATCTCCTCTTTATGAGGAG
>CAYYEU010000191.1:0-1948 GCA_964470975.1 uncultured Mesoaciditoga sp.
CATGTAAGAAACAAAAGAGGGATCGTCCACGTTCTTTACGAATCTGAAAAACACCATGTTTATTTGAAGGCGATCTTTCTCCACTTCGATCTCGTTAAATTCGTCAAGCTTTTCAGCGAGAAAGCGTGCGTTTTGGTGGTCTTCACACAATCTGTCAATCATATCTTCAAGTGCCACTATGCCAGCGGCTGCCAAAAATCCAACTTGTCGCATTCCACCACCCATGAGTTTTCTTCCTTTTCTCGCCCTTTCAACGAACTCTTTTGTTCCGGTAAGCATCGAACCCACGGGGGCACCTAATCCTTTGGAAAGACAAAACATCACGCTGTCTGCGTTTTTGGCTATTTCTTTTGCGTCCACTCCAAGCGCACACGCGGCGTTGAATATCCTGGCTCCATCGAGGTGAAGCGGTATGTTGTGAAAGTGCGCAATTTCATACACTTTTTTCATGGTCTCCAGATTGGTTACAGTTCCCATTCCATGGGCGTTTTCTAAACAAATGAGCCCAGTGGGAGGGTAGTGAATATCGTCTTCTCTGATCAGAGACTCTATCTCAACCGGATTGGGAATGCCATTTTGGGAGTTGAACTGCATCAGCTGAACACCTGCTATGATGGCCGTGGCACCGACTTCATGAAGGACGATATGCGAGTTCCTATCCACTATCACTTCGTCTCCACGTTTTGTGTGAGAAAGTACCGCAAGTTCATTCCCAAAGGTTCCGGAGGGAACGAAAAGGGCGGCTTCTTTTCCGATCCTCTCTGCGGCCAATTCTTCCAATTTTTTGACGGTGGGGTCGTCTTTGTAAACGTCGTCTCCCACTTCTGCCTTGTACATAGCCTCTCTCATTTTTTGAGTTGGCAACGTTACCGTGTCACTCCTGATATCTACGTACTTCATGGAATCACCTCTGTTTTTTGCTTTAAACACTTTTCTACTATTTCACCTTCCTATTTCGGTTGCTATTCTTGAAGCGTAAATCACCGCGAGCAAGAGTTGCAATATATCTTTATAAGAATTAGAAGTGTACTTTATTCTGTAACCGTCCACTCTTTCAACACCAGGTGTAAGAGCCGCTTCATCTGCCATTTCCGTTGAACGAAAAGTTATCTCAAGAGTGTATGGGGCGTTTAACTTGTAAGGTTTTACTTCCCCTTTTTCCGTTTTTTCCAAAGCTTTTTTTGTGGCTTCGATGACATCACGTTTAACCACGTTTTTAGGTCTCATGATCGCTGCGAACCTGCTGAGCCCTTTTTTCGTTTCAACGAGAATTGTGTCTGGCATAATGGGTTTTAGTTCTTCAACCAGTGCGTGGTCTCCAACAACCAGTGAAACTGGAACACCGTAATCTGCTGCAAACGCTGCGTTTATTGTAGATTCGTTCATTCTAATACCGTTTATTCTCAACTCGTGAACGGCACTGTTCGAATAAGTGTGATCCATCGTGGCATGAAGCGCTCCGACGCCAGCGTGATAGCCTATGAAAAAAACGGTTGTGAAGGAGGAATCCATCCCAGCCATCATGTAATAATCTCGTAATCCTCCCCTGACCAAATAAAGTCTATCATCCAGTTCTGTGAAATCGTAAGGGATGTTTTCTCCAAGTGAATGAGAGTCACACACAAGAATCTGATCGATCTTTGAATTTTGCGGTGAAGATTTTATCCCATCCAAAACCCATTCCATGGTCTCAGTCAAGTACTTACCCAGATACCTATGGTCTTTAACATCCACATGGTGCCATGCGTTTATTCCCGGAAGTCCTTCCATATCAGTGGAAATGAATATTCTCATGTTGCCTACCTCCTCTTGACAAATTAAGTTCGATTGTATTATAATCCTTTTGCTTGCGTTCCACCATAGCTCAATCGGTAGAGCATCCGGCTGTTAACCGGAGGGTTGTAGGTTCGAGTCCTACTGGTGGAGCCATTTTTGTTTAGTTGGCAAA
>CAYYEU010000192.1:0-1937 GCA_964470975.1 uncultured Mesoaciditoga sp.
GCCTTACAAACATCCTTTCCCTTTCTCCATTCCGATACCTCCTATAAGAAGTGGAAGTTTTTACATATCTCCATTTCAAACGCTCATATTGATAATTACAGGCTCCATCCTTATTGCTCTCTATTTCTTATTGAACAAGACGAGAGTCGGCGTGGGCTTAAAGGCGTGCGCAAACGATCCACAAATGGCTGCAGCCGTTGGTGTCAACACAAAATTGACAATTTCGCTCGCATTTTTCATAGGCTCCGCTCTCGCGGCAATAGCGGGCACACTCGTTGGCGTGTACCACAACAACGTTTATCCAACTATGGGCAGCATGGTTTCTTACAAAGCCTTTGTAGTTGTGGTACTTGGGGGGTTTGGAAGTCTTAAGGGAAGCGTGATAGCTGGATTTTTGTTGGCCGCAGCAGAAGTCTTTCTCGTAGCTTGGAAGGGATTTTTCCTTCCAAGAGACACTATAGGTTTCCTGATAATGATTCTGTTCTTGATATTTCTACCTAATGGCCTTTTCGGAAAAGAGGAGCGGTGAAAATGGGCTATTTGATGACTCTTGGAATATTTGCTTCTATTTACACGATCCTCGCAATAAGCTTGAACATCTTAACAGGATACGCTGGACAGGTTTCTCTTGGACACGCGGCGCTTTTTGGAATAGGTGCCTACACATCCGCAGTTCTCACCGTAAATCTTGGGTTCAATTACTGGTTGGCTCTTCCTTTGAGTATCGTTGTCACCGCTTTGGTTGGAGCGTTGTTAGGACTCCCTAGCTTAAGGGTCCACAGTGACTTTCTCGTTTTGGTGACGATCGGAACGAATTTCGTGGTCGTTGCACTCTTCAAATACACTCCGTTTTTTGGAGGCCCATATGGCATTATGGGAATTCCAAGACCAATGCTCTTTGGAAAAACCATGGGCACGTTCGGATACTTTCTTTACGCAGTTGGTTGGGCAATCTTCACCATCTTGTTTACCTATTGGATGTCGAAGAAGTACATACGAACCGCTTTTGAGGCGATAAAGGAAGATGAAGAGGCGGCGGAAGCGATGACGATAAGTGTTCCTCGATTTAAAATATACGCGTTTGCAATATCAGCGGCTTTCGCTGGACTGGCAGGGAGTTTATGGGCTCATTACATGGGAGTCATTTTCCCAGACAATTTCTCATTCAGCAAATCGATCGAGATCATGACCATGATAGTTCTTGGCGGAATGGGAACGATAAGAGGCGCCGTATTGGGAGCGGTTTTGTTGGTATTTTTACCAGAATATTTGAGATTTGTCAGCGATTATAGAATGCTCATATACGGTTTGATCATAGTATTCACAATGCTTTTTATGCCATCCGGGTTGTTGGGAGATCGTTCGATAACGTGGAAATGGACAAAGCTGTTGAAAAAAGGTGATTGAGTTGCAAGAAATCATGAAAATCTCCAACGTCACTAAACGTTTTGGAGGGCTCGTTGCGGTCAATTCGGTGAGCTTTGATATTCAAAGAGGAGAACTGCTGGCACTTATAGGTCCCAATGGAGCTGGAAAAACTACGTTGTTCAACGTTATAACCGGGGTATTCAAGCCATCAGGGGGGAAAATATTCTTCGATGGAGAAAGAATAGATGGAAAAAGGACAAGTAGTATATCCAAAATGGGAATAGGCAGAACTTTCCAAATAGTTAGACCCTTTGGAGAGATGAGCGTGCTTGAAAATATTCTTGTCCCGCTTGGGAAAGATTTCTACACGAGCCTTTCTGTATTTTCACGCTCCCCTGACGAAAAGAAGGACAAAGCCATGAATTTGTTAAAAGATGCCCATCTCGATGAGGAAGCTGACAAAATGGCTAATTTTTTACCCATAGGAATGCAGAGAAAACTTGAAATCACACGCGCACTTGCCCTTGAACCAAAACTTTTGCTTCTCGATGAGCCAGCAGCTGGATTAA
>CAYYEU010000193.1:0-1913 GCA_964470975.1 uncultured Mesoaciditoga sp.
TTTGAATCATGGAGAAGTTTATGCTAAAATAAATTGTGAAAAAAATAATTAGGAGGTATGGTGTGACATTTTCCGAAATCCTTGAAATAATAAACGGAAAAAAACTTTGGGATTTTGAAGAACATGAATACGCTGTTGCCGGAGCAACGGATATGCTAAGCGAATTGCTTGCGTTTGGAAAAGATGAAATGGTGCTTATTACAGGATTGTGTACTCCACAAATGGTGAACACAGTTGATATAGTTGGAGTTGGAGCGGTAATAATTGTAAGAGGAAAAGATGTTCCGAAAGCAACTGTAAATGCTGCCAAAGAAATGGGAATACCGTTAGCGGTCACGAATTTGACGATGTACACCGTGTGCGGAAGATTATTTTGTGCCGGTTTAAAAGATATACATGGAAAAGGTAGGAATTGAAATGCAAGATGTGGATAAACTCGTCAAACGAATACAATTTTATTTTAAAGAGGTAAGGGTTGAGGAATTCATGACGTCACCAGTTGTTACCGTTTGCCAAGATCAGATCGTTCTACGTGCTAAAGAACTCATGAAACTACGACGGTTTTCTGGCATCCCAGTCGTAGATGAAAATGAACACCTTGTTGGAATTATAAGCATTGAAGATGTCATTCATGCTCTTGAGAATGGAAAATTAAACTCAAAAATTTTGGATAGAATGACTAAAAATGTCGTAACTTTGTCAAAAGATGACAAAATCACAGATGCGGTCAAGAAATTCGAACTTTACGGATTTGGAAGGTTTCCAGTTATCGATAAAAAGGATCATGTTATAGGTATCATTACAAAGCACGACCTTATGACGATATTGTTATCAAAGCTCAGCATTTTATACGTTCACGATACCAGGAGAGAATCTTTTGTACATACTGAAAACTTTCGATCGAGTCCAACGGGTGTAGAGCTTGAGAAAGAAAGTGCCGAATTCAATTTTAATGTAGACTACGCAGATGTTTCTCTTGCTGGAACCGGCGCGGCAAAATTGAAAAAGCGTTTACTCTCTAAAGGTTTTCATCCGAAGTTTGTAAAACGCGTAGCGATAGCAACGTACGAAGCGGAAACGAATGTTATTATACATTCTGGATCACACGGAAAGATCAGGGCCTACATGGAACCTGAGATCGTGATCGTTAGAGTGGACGATAGTGGAAAAGGAATAGAAAATGTGAAAATGGCGATGCACGAGGGCTTTTCAACTGCGCCAGATTACGTGAGAGAGATGGGCTTCGGTGCAGGAATGGGATTAGCCAACATCAAAAGGTGTTCGGATAGGATGATGATACTCTCAGAACCAGGTAAGGGAGTGGTGATAGAAATGAGTTTTTGGAGGCACGAAAATGAATGTGAATGATCTCGGAAAATTCGGCTTTCAAGCTGTGGTAAACGGAAAAGGTGAAGTAAAGCATGGCTACACTTGTGACCTTTTAAGTGAGGTTATGGCAAATGCATTAACGAATACGGTATGGTTTACGGTGCAATCCCACGTGAACATCGTGGCAGTCGCGGCGATAACGGGAATACATGCGATAGTTCTTTGCAATGGACATAAATTCAACGAAGACACCTTAAAAAAAGCCAAGGAAGAAGGTATTGCACTTTTCACAACTTCTTTAAGTGCTTTTGAAGCCGGTGGAAGGTTGTATAACGCAGGGCTAAAATGATATTCACTGGAGATTTTCACGTTCACACTTGTCTCTCTCCCTGTGCGGATCTGACCATGGTGCCAAATGTACTCGCTATGCGCTTTGAAAAAACAAAAGTAGAATGGATAGCAATAACAGATCACAACAGCTGCGGAAATGTTAAAGTCTTTGACAAAGTGATGAAAGATCACGGAATAAAAGTTTTGCCTGGAATAGAAGTTCAAACAGTTGAAGAAGTACACGTGCTCGTGTA
>CAYYEU010000194.1:0-1912 GCA_964470975.1 uncultured Mesoaciditoga sp.
ATGTTTCCACGCTCAACGCCTCCTTGTTCGCATGAGATAAGTTGATCAAAGTAACTGTTAACCATTTCTCTGAGTGAATTCACATCTTTTATTTGGAGAGCCCTGATTTTCACATCATGAGAATTGGGCAATCCTTTAAGGTAAGCAACTAAAAATTTTCTGAAGATTATTATACCATGAATGCCATGTTCTTCCACCGTTTCAAGTAAATGACGATTAAAAATATCCCGTCGTTCTTTAAAAGTGACGGATGAAGGCTCTTTCATCTTGAAAATTTCCTTAATAGCACGAAATATCCATGGATTTCCAATGGACCCTCGCGCTACCAATATCATATCAGCATCTGTAAATTTTCGTGCTTTTAAAGCATCATAGGCGTTGAAAATGTCTCCAGACACACCCACTTTTATTTCAAGTTTCTCCTTTAAAATCTTAGCGCTTTCCCAATCTGCCTTTCCAGAATACCCTTGTTCCACCGTTCTGCCATGTATTGAAATCAAAAACGCTCCACCATCAGATGCCGCACGTGCAACATCCAAAAAGTTCTTTTCTTCATCCCATCCAATTCTGATTTTAACGGAAACTCTGGTACCCTTTTTCGATAAAGCTTCAACTATTTTTCTCACAAGGAGGGGCTTTTTCATTAAGGCTGCCCCATAACCGTGTTTAACAACTTTAGGAACAGGGCAAGCGGCATTTAAATCGATCCAATTTGCTCGATCTCCTATCAAATCAACGGCACCAGAAAAATATTTTGGATCGTTTCCAAATAGTTGAACAACGGCTTTTTCTTCAGTTTCGGGGAGCATCTCAAAGCTCTTTTTATTTCCTTTTATCAATCCGTTTACGCTTATCATTTCCGTAAACACCACATCTGCACCCATGGAAAGGCACAAATGTCTAAAGCTTCTGTCGTTCACGCCCGCCATTGGTGAGAGCACAACTTTCAAAAGATCACCTCAAAGCATCTGAAGAAATAGATTCCCTTACTTTTAATAATACCATTATTTACTTGGAAAGTGCATGGGCTTTTGAAAGATTCGAAGGACTTTGCGAGATTTTTTCCAAACTTTCTCCCTTAGGTTCTGGAAGCAACAAGGTTGTCACAACTCCACCAAAAGCGATGATCGAAACAAGAACGAGAGTGCCTTTCAATCCAATAGCATTTGTTGTTATTGGAAATAAAAACACGCCTGTAAAAGCTCCGAGTTTTCCTATACCTGAAGAAAATCCGTGCCCAGTTGTTCTGTACTCAGTAGGAAAAAGCTCTGAAGGTATGACAAAAGTTGTGGTGTTCGGTCCAAACTCAGTAAAAAAATAGCTCAAACCATAAAACGCCAAGAAAAGCATGAAGTTATGCTCTATACCTGGCACAATTCCAAGAATGAAGAACGAGATCCCCATGACTGCAAAACCCACCATTTGAATGAGTTTTCTTCCTATCTTATCTATTAAAAGGATAGAAAATATATATCCAGGAAGTGCAAAAACAGAGAAAACCAAAAGCAAGTTCAGTATTTTTGATTCAAGCGTCGTATTTGACGAAATTGAATTCATTATTATAGGAGTTGATATTGTGTTTCCATAATATGCATAATCCAAGAGAAACCAACTCCCAGCCGTGCCTAAAAGGGTAAGCATGTATTTCTTATTTGTTATGAAATTAACAAGGCTGTTACGCTTCTTCTCATCTTTGTTAGAACTTCCTTCCGTTCCTTGCTCTACTCGTCGTTCCATGAATTCAGCCGCAGCTTTTGTTGCGGTCTCCCTGTCGCCAACTACTTGAGCCGTGTATCGTGGAGACTCTGGAATTTTTCTTCTCAGGTATATAACCATTATGGCCGGAACGGCACCTAATCCCAACATAAAACGCCATGTGAGATCTGGTGAGAGTCTTAAAGAGAGTAATCCC
>CAYYEU010000195.1:0-1901 GCA_964470975.1 uncultured Mesoaciditoga sp.
CCAAATTTCCCCGCTCATTCAATTTCACGCAATAAATTTCATGTGCAAAATATTTCACAGTGAATACAATTGCATATATAAGATCATCATTTTTGATAGCATTGGCGCCAAACACGCCAATTTTCTTTTTTGGCACGTTGTTTGCTAAGTAAAGACGTAAGAGGAGGTGAAAGGAATGGTAGAAGTGGAAAAAATTTTTTCGAAGATATCCAAACGCATGAAGTCTTCAATAATAAGAGAACTTCTTAGAGATTCGACGAACACTTCGATAATATCCTTTGGAGGTGGTGCTCCAGATCCCGAGACTTTTGACAGAGAAGCTCTTGCAGAACTGTCACAAAAGGTTCTTTTGGAAGAGTACAGAATTGCGCTTCAATACGGCGCGACTGAAGGAGATCCGTTGCTGAAAGACCAATTCATAAAAATATTAAAAGAACGACATGGAATAGAAGATTTGGGTTACGACAACATGTTGATCACGGTCGGTTCCCAGCAAGCACTTGATCTGATGGGAAAAATCTTTCTGGACGAGGATTCCTATGCAATGGTCAGTCATCCTATATACCTTGGAGCTGCAAGTGCTTTTAGGGCGTATGGCCCAAAATTCATAACCATAGACCTTGAAGATGATGGTTTGAACATCAACCAAGTGGAAGACGCTCTCAAAAAGTTGAACGAAAAAGGAGAAATATCCAAGCTGAAATTCATATACACAGTCCCGAACTTCCACAACCCAGCAGGTGTAACCATGAGTCTCGAAAAACGAAAAGCATTACTTGAACTCGCTCATAAATACGATGTGCTTATTTTAGAAGACGATCCGTATGGTGAACTGCGCTACGAAGGGGAAAAAATTCCGGACATCTACAAACTCGCTAATGGTGAGGGTGTCATACTTTTAAACACCATGAGTAAAATCATGAGCCCTGGAATAAGGATAGGAATGATCGCAGGAGACAAGAAAGTTGTCGCAAAGGCTGCGCTTGCCAAGCAAGGGGCTGATCTTTGCACTCCAACATTCACTCAAAGGCTGGTCGCGAGGTACTTGGAAAGGGGCACCATTTTTGATAAAGTGGCAAAGGCTGTGGAAATATACAGGAAAAAGAAAAACATAATGCTTGATGCACTCGATAAATACGTGAAAGTCGATGGGGCCAAATGGACAAAACCTGAAGGAGGTCTTTTCATATGGGTTACACTCCCCAAAAAATATGATACTATGGAACTTTTTGAAGAGGCTAAAAAGGTAGGTGTGGCTTACATACCTGGTAGTGCTTTTTACGTAGACGATCGTGTGAGTTCCAACATGAGGCTTTCATTCTGTCTTCCTCCGGAAAATCAAATAGATGAAGGCATAAGAAGAATAGGAAAGTTGATCAAGTCTTAAGGGTGATTGATGTGTACACTATACTCGTGATCAATCCTGGTTCAACGTCGACGAAGATCGCAGTTTATGGAGATGAAAAAGCAATCTTCGAAAAATCAATAGAGCACTCACCCAAAGCGCTTTATGGATTTGAAAGAATTTCGGAACAGAAAGAATACAGAGAAAAGCTCATCATAGACGCACTTGAAGAAAATGGTTTTTCTTTGGACAAATTCGATGCGATCGCATGTAGAGGCGGAGTTTTAGGTTCTGTTAAAAGTGGAACGTATTTGGTAAATGAATCAATGGTTAAAGCCTTGGAGAATTCCAGAGTAGAACATGCTTCGAATCTTGCGGGTTTAATTGGGTATTCTATGGCCAGAAAAATAGGAGTAAACGCTTACATAACGGATCCCGTATCGGTAGACGAAATGGACGATGTCGCAAGAATATCTGGAATGAGAGAAATAGAGAGAAAAAGTTATTCACACGCGCTGAACTTGAAGGCGGTGGCGAGGAAAACGGAAGCAGAATT
>CAYYEU010000196.1:0-1855 GCA_964470975.1 uncultured Mesoaciditoga sp.
TCAACACGAACCACGAAACCACATCAGCCAGATACGATATGTAAGGGCTGGCAGTTATGTTTGGAAAAGTGTTGAAAAGCAAGGGCGAATATCGCGCGTAAGTGTAAAATCCACTTTTTATGAATATCGCCTCCGCTGCAAATCCCAACACCAAGTTAGAAATAGGACCGGCTGACGAAACTATCACCATGTCTCGTCTGAAATGTTTGAATTTCCAGAAGTTTATCGGTACCGGTCGTGCCCATCCGAAATGAAAGAACACGAGCATCAACGTACCCACGGGATCCAAATGCTTTGCAGGGTTTATCGAAAGCCTTCCGGCTTTTTTAGCCGTATCATCTCCCAACAGATACGCACTCAAAGCGTGAAAATACTCATGAACTGAGATGGCCAACAGCACTCCTGGCGTTGCCCCCAAAGCCTGTATGAAAAATATCTTACCAAACATCTTCTACGCCTCGAAAAGTGGATAATTCATTTAAAGCCCGTTTGAAATCTTCCGCCAACGGTGCCACAAATCGCATTGGTTCGTTGGTAAACGGATGGTAAACCTCAAGAACGGCTGCATGAAGTAACTGGCGATTCACCCATTCCAACGGATAAGATGGTTTCAAGCCGTATATTTTATCTCCAACTATCGGATAACCCACGTATTTCATGTGTACTCTTATTTGATGAGTCCTTCCCGTCATGATCCTTACCCTTAGGAGGCTTCTGGATTTAAAATGCTTGATCACTTTATAACGTGTCAACGCTCTTCTGCCCCAGCTTAACACGTCCATTCTTGTCCTTACTTGCGGATTGCGTGCTATCGGAGCATCGATTTCTTCTTCTTTCTCTTTCGGTATGCCGTCGACAAGGGCAAGGTACGTTTTCTTCGTTTTCCTGGCTTTGAACTGTGCCGAAAGAATCCTTTGAGTTTCTGGATCTTTGGCAACCAATATCACGCCGGACGTGTCTTTATCCAATCTGTGCACGATGAAAGGCTGCGTTTTACCTTCAAACCTCCAAAGCAAGGCGTTGACAAGGGTACCCGTAGTTTTCTTTAAGGTTGGATGTGTTACCAGCCCGGCTTGCTTGTTCACAGCGATCATGTGTTCGTCTTCGTAAATAACGTTCAAATCGATCTTTTCTGGTGGCACTTGTGGCATCTCTGGAGGTGGGAATATCGCTTCGACGAAATCATCGACTTTGAGCTTGTAAGAAGGTTTCGTACTTTGGGAATTCACCGTTATTTTACCGAAATGAATCAGATTTTGTATAACCGTCCTCGAAGTGTGGGAAGGTGCGAATTCCATGATGGCGACATCTATTCTTTTACCCGCTTCTCTTGTTGTGACTTTCAATTCGATCTTCTCCACCCTTACCATCTCTTTTCAAAAAGTATATTCCGATCCCTATGGCGCCTGCCACCACACATGAATCCGCCACGTTGAAAATCGGCCAATAGGGGACTTGTATGAAATCAGTGACGTTCCCGGTGAATATTCTGTTTATAACGTTAGACAAAGCTCCACCTATGATCAATCCCATCGATAGATTGAAAAACCAGTCTTTTTTCCCCTTCCAAAATATTGAGAATGCGATTAAAAAAATTATGAGAGTCGAAGTTACAATTTCAACGATTTTTTCGTTGTTCGAAAGGAAACTGAATCCCACGCCGGTGTTTTTGACGTAAATCAAATTCAACACGTTTTTCACCAGAGTGATGGATTGCCATAGATGCATGTTAGTTTCTATCAGATATTTCGTGATCTGATCTGATGCCACGACAATGGCCACAACGACCCATTCGACGATCATGCTAAACCTTTCTGTAAAAGAATGGCTCGATAGGTTCAAGCCCTATTTTTCT
>CAYYEU010000197.1:0-1834 GCA_964470975.1 uncultured Mesoaciditoga sp.
TACAAGGAATATCCATGTCATTCAAATAATATGGGAGGTAAATTATGAGTTTAAAACTTGAAAGAGATCTAAGGAATCCGTTACTTTTACCTGTACCTGAACATTCGTGGGAATCAAGGTTTATATTCAATGCCGCTGCCGTGTACGATGAAGAAGAAAAATTGTTCCATATGGTTTACAGAGCTATGGGAATTGACGATGTATCAAGAATTGGGTATGCAGTGAGTACAGATGGTGTTCATTTTTCAAGATTAGACAAGCCAGTATTCTCTCCTGATAATGATTTCGAAACAAGAGGATGTGAGGATCCGCGGCTTACCAAAGTAGATGACAAATATTACATGCTTTATACCGCTTACTCAAAAAAAGGTGTAAGAGTTTCAATGGCTTCAACCAGAAATTTTATAACGTGGAAAAGATATGGAGTCGTCTTGCCGGATCAAAATGATAAAGATGCCGCTCTTTTCCCTGGAAAAATCAATGGAAGGTACATGCTTTACCATAGGATTGAACCTGACATGTGGGTCTCATTTTCAGATGATTTGATTCATTGGGTAGATCACAAGGTGATAATGAGTCCAAGGAAGGGTCATTGGGATTCACTAAAAGTTGGAATAGGTGCTCCACCCATAAAAACACCTCACGGTTGGTTGATGCTCTATCATGGTGTAGACGTTAACAACAACGTTTACAGACTCGGCTTTGCGCTTTTTGATTTAGACGATCCCACTAAACTTTTAAAACGATCGAATGAACCAATACTCGAGCCTAAAGAGGATTTTGAACGCTTTGGACAAGTACCAAACGTTGTTTTTTCTGATGCTATGATTCAATACAACGGAAATTACATGGTTTACTATGGTGGAGCGGACAATTGTATAGCCATCGCGACGATACCGGTAGAAGAAGTAGAAAAAGAATTTTGATTCGTTTGTGAGATGATATGCGTGAAAAAATTGATTTTGCTTCTTGTGATTTTAACGATTTTGGAATCTGCGGCTGTTTTTGGATTTGATTTAACACAACTCTACAACTTTCAAAAATATCCTGAAAATCCAATAATTCTCCCGTACGGAACTGGTCCAATGGCAAAAGCCGTTTTCAATCCGACAGCTGTTACAAAGGGTGGAAAGGTCTACCTTCTTTACCGTGAGGAAGATTGGACTGGTGTAAGACGATGGAATGGAACTTCGAGAATAGGTCTTGGAGAAAGTGAAGATGGAATTCACTTCCATCTCAATTCAACACCGACCATCACACCAACCCTTTCTTACGAAATTCCTGGTGGATGCGAAGATCCAAGGATAACAGAAATCAAAGACACTTATTACTTAACTTACACCGCTTATGATGGTTCCACCGCACGTCTTTGCGAAGCCTTTTCGACAGACTTGACTCATTGGACAAAGGTTGGTCCCATTCTTCCAAATAGAAATTGGTCAAAGTCTGGCGCTATTCTTAATAAAAAAATCAACGGGAAATATATCATGTATTTTGGAGATACAAGTATTTACATGGCATATTCAACAGATTTAGTTCATTGGAAGGCTTCTCCATTTCCGGTGCTAACACCGCGTTCGGGCATGTTTGATTCCGTTCTTGTTGAGCCTGGTCCTGCGCCGATAATGACAGATAAGGGCATACTTTTGATATACAACGGTGCCAATTATTCGCACAAGTACTCCACTGGCGCTGTTATTTTTTCAAAAAACGATCCAACTCAAGTTATAGAAAGACTCAACAAGCCTTTTCTTCAACCAACCAAAAGATGGGAAAAATATGGGCAAGTACCAAACGTTGTTTTTGCCGAAGGTCTTGTTGTCCTGAAGAACAA
>CAYYEU010000198.1:0-1818 GCA_964470975.1 uncultured Mesoaciditoga sp.
ATTTTGTAACCCTCAGTTCCGTGCTCTATCACGAAATCAAATCCAAACTCCTCTGCAATTCTTATCGCCGTTAGAATGTCATCGGCCCTGTGAGCGTGAATTCTCGCGGGGATTTCTCTTTTAAGAACTTTTTCTCCTATTTCAAGTTTTGAATCCCTATCCGTGAATTCCTTTCCATCTTTCTTCGCAATTTCTTTTTTGGCCATGTAATCTTGAACTTTTAAGAAAAAATCTCTAACCACAGCCGCAACTCCAAGTCTCGTTGAAGGCGTTTTTTTCTGCTCCATGTAAACCCTTTTGGGGTTCTCACCAAAAGCCATTTTAAGTCCAGCAGGCTCTTTAACGATCATTTCATCGACATTTGAAGGATTGAGTTTCAAGATCGCACCTTGTCCCCCAATTGGATTGGCACTTCCAGGCAAGATCATAACTGTTGTGACGCCGCCGTTGAGAGCGCGTTTAATGGCAGGATCCTGTGGATTGAACGCATCGATTGCCCGAACGTTTGGGGTTACCGGATCGGTCATCTCGTTGCCGTCCGAGGCATAATAAGAACCGACTCCCTCTTCGTAAAGTCCAATATGTGAATGAGCGTCCACGAAGCCTGGGAAAAGAAATTTTCCTTTGAGATCGATAACTTCTACCGAATCAGAAGACAAATTTTCGCCCATTTTAGATATCTTTCCATCTTTCACAAGTACGTCCCCCACAAATGATTCGGAAGTTACTGGAAATATCTTGGCACCTTTAAAAAGCATTTCCATGATTCCATCACCCTTTCTCATTGAGATGTATTTCAGTACATCAAATTCAAATTCACTTTATCTATCACTTCTCCATTTTTTAGATAACTTCTCACATTTTTCAACGTGTCTTCAGCCATTTTTTGGATGTTTTCCTCTGTAACACCTGCCACGTGAGGAGAAAGCACGACATTTTTAAAAGTGTGAATTGGATATTTTGAAGGCAACACGGAGTTGTCCTTTCCATTTGGATACACATACCACGTGTCTATTGCCGCTCCCGCGAGGATTCCGTTTTTGAGCGAAGTGTAGAGGGCTTCTTCGTTTACTACCTCTCCCCTACTCACGTTGATCAAGAGTTTTTTGTTCATCTTTGAAAACACTTCTGAATTGAACATGTTTTTTGTTTCATCTGTCAGAGGTATCGTTATGAAAATAATTTGGCTTTTTGAGATCGCGTCATCAAGATATGTTGTCACCTCATCGACATTATCTGGAAGATTTTCAACAGGATGTTTTTTGAAACCCACAACATGACAATCGAAAGCTTTTATCATCTTTGCCACGTGCCTTCCTATGTTTCCCAAACCTATAATCGCACATGTTTTCCCTTCAATTGAAGTCCAAAAGTCTGATTTTGGTAGCCCAACCGGAAAGCCATGCCATACTCCTTTTGAAAGATCGTTATGGTATTCCACGATCCTTCCGGTAAGAGCCAAACAAAGTGCTACCGCTCGTTCCGCAACTGTACGAGAATTCGCGTGAGTGTTAGTTACCGTTATATTTTTCTTTCTTATCACATCCCAGGGAAGCATGTTGACGCCGGTCCATGGAACGAATATGACTTTCAAATTCTTCGCTTTTTCTATCTCTTCGTCCGAAAAATGCCCGCCTACGACTGCATCAGCCGTTTCTAAAAGTGATCGTGGATGGCTGACGTCTTCGAAGGTTATGAATTCAACCGTTGGAAATTCCTTTTTCAAGGCTTCCACTTCCAACAGCCATGTTTCTGTCAACCGATTGGTGAAAACGATTTTCAACTTTCGCACCTCCTTTTGTTCGTTAAGCAAACCAT
>CAYYEU010000199.1:0-1816 GCA_964470975.1 uncultured Mesoaciditoga sp.
GGGAACGCCTTGGAAAACCTCAAAGATATGTTCTACCTTCAGGACATCTTAGTGCCCATCTCTTTTTTAGAAAATTCATCGCACGAAAGAGTCTGGATTTTTTCAACGCATTTTGACGGAGGCTATTTCACGCTTTATCCAATTGGCGATTTTCTTAGCGTTACCTAAAGTGTGATCTTCCGAAGCTATTCTCAAAATTGGTTCTGTCCCAGAAAATCTTGTCAAAACCCAGCTGCCGTCTTCAAGAATGAATTTCTTTCCATCTATCTTTCTGATCTCAACGACTTTTTTCTTTGCCACGCTTTCAAGATCCTGAGAAAGAAATTCAACGGCTTTAACTTTGAGAACGGGAGTGAGTTTAAGATCATCTTCCCAATAGTAAAGCCTTTCCCCCATTCTCGCAAACAGTTCCTTCATGATCACCGAAAGTGGTTTTCCTATCTTTGCGAGCATTTCTAAAAGTAGCATGCTGGCGTAAACGCCATCTTTCTCCATGATGTGACCCCGAAATGTGGCCCCACCGCTACTTTCGCCGCCAATCAAAGCGTTATGATCGATCATTCCTTTTGCTATGTGTTTGAATCCAACTGGCACTTCGTAAACTTCTTCACCGATTTTTTGAGCAAATATGTCTATGTTATGGCTTGTGGAGATATTTCTTACGGCTCCACCTTTTTCTCTCTTGAATTCATGGAGGTAACTGTAAAGCAGCAGTATGATCTCGTTAGGGTGAATGAATTCACCTCTTTCATCCACAATTGCTATCCTATCGGCGTCTCCGTCAACCGCTATGCCGATATCGTAATTTCCATCTTTCACGGTGTTTATGAGGGTATTCAAGGAGCTTTTGGCAGGCGCTGGGGACTTTCCACCAAACAAAGGATCTCTTCTCGCATGGAGCATGGTAAGGTCACATCTTGCCCCAACAAGCGCGAACTGTATCGTGCTTGCCCCTGAACCGTACATGGAATCAAAACACACCCGGATCTGTGCCTTTCGTATCGAGTCAACGTCCACCTTTCTTTCAAGGTAGTCAAGATAGGGACCTCTAAAATCTTCAATTTTTACGTACCCAACGTGTTCTGCCTTCTCTAAGGAGATCCAAGGAATTTTGTTGACATCAAGCGAATTGGCGTTTCTCTCTATCTCGTTGGTAACATCCACCGGCGATGGAAGGCCATCGGAAGTTTCAAATTTTATGCCGTTGTATTCGGGGGGATTGTGAGACGCTGTTACTATCACGCCACCACCAGCTTTTTTTCTCAAAACCGTAAAGGTTACGAGCGGAGTAGGAAGTGAAGACCTGCTTAAATAAACTTTTACGTTATTCGCTGCAAAAACTTCTGCCGAGATTTTTGCAAATGTTTCTGACAAAAAACGGTTGTCATAGCCTATGACCATTCCTTTATCTTCCGAATGTCTTTTGATCAAATAATTGGCTATGGATTGGGCAACTCGTCTGAGATTTCTACTGGTAAACCCTCTCCCTATCTTTGCTCTCCACCCACCTGTTCCAAAATGAATGAAAGTTTCTTGATCCACCTCGGCATTCTCTATCTCCCTTTCAGCGAGAATGTTTTGGACACGTTTAAGATCCTCCGTCGTGTTTACTCCCAAATATTCACTTTCATCAAAACTCATGTAAGTTTGAACTTCAAGTCCCTTTTTGATCGCGACATTCACAAGCTCAGGAATGTAGTATTCTCCCGTACTTCCTTTTTTTACCTTCGAAAAAAGTGAACTGACTTTCCCGACGTTCACGATGTACATTCCTATGTTGTATTCCCATGGCGGTGGAGAAGTTGGCCTTGCTTCC
>CAYYEU010000200.1:0-1790 GCA_964470975.1 uncultured Mesoaciditoga sp.
GGAGCTGAGAATTACGGACTTAAAGTTTCATACAATGTGCAGGAAGCGGTCAAAGATACAGACGTCGTGATGGGATTGAGAATGCAATTGGAACGCCAAACTGGCGGATTTTTCTCATCGTTGGACGAATACAACGAATTCTACGGAATTACACCCGATATCATGAATTTTGCCAAAGATTCAGCTATATTCATGCATCCAGGTCCTATGAACAGGGGAGTGGAAGTTATTTCAAAGGTAGCCGATTCTAAAGAATCCAAAGTTGAAGAACAGGTGACTAACGGTGTTGCCACGAGGATGGCACTTCTTTATCTTACTCTTGGAGGCGATAACAATGACAATTCTTAAAAATGCGAAGATATTCGATGGTGAAAAATTCATAGAAGGTGAAATATCATTCAACGATCCTGCTTTTTCAAAAGAAGAAATATCACTTGACGGGATGTGGGTACTTCCTGGGCTGATCGACACACATGCTCATTTGAGAGACCCAGGGCAGTTATGGAGAGAAGACGTCCTCTCTGGAACACGTGCGGCAGCTCACGGCGGAATAACAACCGTTTTTGCGATGCCAAACACAACGCCAGCCATTGACAACGAGCAAACAGTGTTGTATTTGAAAGAACGTGCTCAAAATGCAAATTCACAAGTCAAAATCGTCGGTGCGATCACCAAAGGAAGAGAAGGAAAAGAGCTTTCAGAAATGGGACGAATGGCACGTGCAGGCGCTGTTGGCTTTTCTGATGATGGAACCTTTTTGGCAGATTCGTCTCTTGCGCGTCATGCCATGGAATATGCTTCGGAGTTGGGACTTCCCATAATTTCTCATTGCGAAGAGCCGTATTTGAAAGGTGGCCACATGAGAGAAGGGTGGTATTCAACACTTTACGGAATGTACGCCACACCTTTTGCCACTGAATCGATAGCCGTTGCCAGAGAAATTGAGTTGTCATATCTCACAAAAGCTCATGTTCACATTGCACACGTATCGACGAAAAGAAGTGTGGAACTTATAAGGCATGCTAAATCTGATGGGATAAACGTAACATGCGACGTCTGCATTCACCATTTGCTTTTTAAAGACGAAGATCTGTCGGATTACGACACTTCAAAGAAGATAAACCCCCCATTTCCAACCGCCGAAGATCAAGAAGAGCTTTATCGTGGTATTGAAGATGGAACCATCGACGCGATAATTACCGATCACGCACCTTACGCAACACACGAAAAGGAAGTTGAATTTCAATCCGCACCTTTTGGAATAATAGGTTTTGAAACCCTTCTTAATGAACTGATCTTGGTATCCAAAAGAGGAATGAACTTGGAAATGCTTCTCTCAAAGGTTACTTCAGAACCAGCAAAATTGTACAGTTTGAATGGTGGAAGAATTGAAAACGATCATCCCAAAGATTTCGTGATATTCGATCCAAACGATGAATGGACTCCTTCCGACGAGAACATTCTTTCCAAGTCTCGCAACACACCGTTTCTTGGGAAAAGGTTGAGTGGAAAGGTTCTCACCACGTTTTGTGAAGGCAAAAAAGTGTACGGTGATGAAAAATGGAATGTGCTGTAGAAAGTGTTCAATACTCCACAAGCCACGATTTTTTCCTCTTGTCCATTCGATATGGTGGCTCGGTGGAACCCGGACAATTTTTTAGACTCAAAACCACAATTGGTCCTTACGTTGCGAGACCATTTAGCGTTTACGATCTTGAAGATGGCATTCTGAAATTTCTCATCAAATCTGGTGGAGAGTTTGAACACTTTTTGAAAAATTCTTCAAGCCT
>CAYYEU010000201.1:0-1783 GCA_964470975.1 uncultured Mesoaciditoga sp.
TTCCTCGTCCTGGACATGCCGATCTTGGTGGAATGCTCAAATACGAATTTGACGACACAAGAATGGTAGCCGAACATGCCAGTGCCAGACGCACGGCAATGGATGTCGCCATAGGAGAATTCTTCAAAGAGGCCCTTGAGGAATTGAACATCAAAGCGTGGGGATATACCGTGGCAGTTGGAAAGATTGAAACCACTTTAGAAGCTTTTCAGCCGCTTTCTGTTGAAGAGCATCCACTTCTGTGTCCAGATGAGAATATGGAAAATGAGATGATGAAAGAGATAGACTTTGCCCACAAAGAGGGATACACACTCGGAGGAAAAGTAAGGGTTGTCCTAAGTGGTCTTCCCATTGGAATAGGAACGTTTAACTCTTATCAAGAACGCTTTGCTTCTCAAATATCAAAAGCTCTTTTCGACATTCCCTCTGTGAAAGGAGTTGAATTTGGAGACATACACGAAACGTACAAAATGAAAGGGACGGAGGTTATGGATGAGATAAGATTGCATAGTGAAAGAATCACGAATCATGCAGGAGGTATTGAAGGCGGGATGTCAAACGGTCAGATGATCAACGTGGATGTCTTGATAAAACCAGTCCCAACCCAAAAAAGAGGTATGAAAACAGTGGACTTGAAGAGTGGAAAAGAAACTCTAACTTCTTACGTGAGATCGGATACATGTGTTGTGGGAGCTGTTTCGATCATAGCTTCTGCAAAACTCTCGACGATCATATTTGCGGAACTGATGAACGAATTCAGTGGTTCAACTTTTCAAGAGTTGAAAGAAAGATTCGAAAAATACAGAAAGCGTGTGACGATAGATGATTAAAAAGATCGCACTCATCGGCATGATGGGATCGGGCAAAAGTGAGATTGGAAAAAGGCTTTCTGGAATTCTTGACTTCAAGCACGTTGACCTGGATGAAGAATTTGAAAGAAATTACGGTTCTATCGAGGAATTTTTTAAAATGCACGGTGAAGAATCTTTTAGAGAAATAGAAAGTAATCTGTTGAAGAAATCCTTAACCCATGAGAATGTGGTCATATCCACCGGTGGAGGAATTGTTGAAAAAGAAGAAAACAGAAAGGTACTTTCAAGTATAAAAACATTTTATTTAAAAGTTCCACTTCCAATTTTATGGGGAAGAGCAAAAGAAAGTGGCAGGCCGTTGGCGAAAGATGAAAAAGAATTTGTAAACCTTTTCGAAAAAAGAAAAAGACTTTACGAAGCTTTTGAAAACGTGAATGTAGGGAATTTTGGAATCTGGGAAGCGACTGCGAAACTTGTAAAAAAAATCGTTAAACCCTTAACAATAGCTGAGTTTCATGACTTCCAGAATGTGAAGATGTCCACCAATTTCACCCTTCCCAAATCGAATGTAAGAGTTGTTGCGAATAAAGTTAAAAAGATATGGGAAATAACTGGTTTTGGAGTGAGAGACGGAGAAGGATTCAAAGACATAGAAAAGATCAAAGAAGTTTGGGGGCTTTTTTCAAAACTCAACGTAGATCGTTCATCTAAAATATGTGCTGTTGGTGGAGGAACGATAACGGATGCTGTTGGATTCGCATCTCTCACTTTTATGCGAGGAGTACCATTTGATTTGATTCCAACGACTTTGTTGGGAATGGTGGACGCATCGATCGGAGGAAAATTCGCCATTAACTTCAAAGGCGTTAAAAATTCAATTGGTTCATTTGCGAAACCAGATGTCTACGTGAATCCCCTGTTTTCTTTGAGCCTTTCTGATGAAGTTTTCAAAGAAGGAATCGTTGAAGCTT
>CAYYEU010000202.1:0-1772 GCA_964470975.1 uncultured Mesoaciditoga sp.
GGGCTCGTTGGTGGTGTATGGATGATCATCGCAGCGTTCATACCGTCTATTGTCAACAATTACAATTACAACATGTGGAACGACCTGATAGTTGGTATCATAGTTTTGATCGTTGCACTTTTCGAAAGATCTAAAAAGAACGCGTAAGAACCGAGAAAATTAAAATAACCCCCATCAGATGATGGGGGTTATTTTTGGTGTTGGCATTTCATTTTTACTCTTATGACTCTTAATGTGCGTCAACTTCAAGAAGTTAATCAAAGCTCAAAAAGCCACCAAACTGTCGTTTTTAACTCCATTGAAGTCTTCGTCAAAACATTTGAAGACGCACTTTCATAGCTGGTTTGAACAGATCTTAGAGTAGAATTCTCCGCTTTTTCTCAACGTTCTTTTGAACGTTTTAAAATCTGTGTGGTACAACCCAAAACGGGGTTTAAACCCCTCTTGCCATTCAAAATTGTCCATCAATGACCAATGAAAATATCCTTTGAGCTTTACACCTTCTGACACACTTATACTCAACGATTCAAGTGTTTCCATTATGTACTTTATTCTTATTTTATCTTCTCCATCGGCAACACCATTTTCAGTAACGATGATAGGAATTTTGTACCTCTTCCACATACTTTCAATGATATTTCTGATACCCTGAGGATAAAATTCATATCCCATTTCCGTTTTTGGCAAACCGCCAGAAGAAATCTTAGGAGTAAAGCCGAAGCCTACCAGGAATCGTGTGTAGTAATTCAATCCAATGAAATCGAGTTTTATCCCACTTGGCAACGTGATCTTTCCAACAGGTGAGTGTGTTTTCCCATGAAAAACAGAATCAAGAAAAGCAAAATTGTATTGGTAATTCACAATTCTGGTCATGACAAGATCTAATGGATTTGGCGTTTTCGGGAGAAAAACTGCCGTGTTTATTGCTGTTGAAACTTCGGCATTTGTTATTTTGGAATGTATGAGATCGTATGCTCTTGAATGTGCAAGAGCCATGTTTGCAAGGACTTTTTTCATTTTTTTTCGGTCTTTGATCTCAGGTGGCCAATATCCTTGCAAGTACCCAAAAAGGACATATACATTCGGTTCGTTGATCGTTATGAAATATCTGACATTGCCGATGGTATCCACAACATTTTGAACATATCTGAGAAAAAATGCGATAGACTTTTGTGAAGCCCATCCTCCAATTTTGCTAAACCAAAGCGGGTTGGTGAAATGATGGAGCGTTACAACGGGCTCTATTCCGTTTTTTCGCATGTAAATCACTTCATCCGCATAATGATGCAGAACTTCCTGGTCAAACTTTCCTTCCTTTGGTTCAACTTTGGACCATTCCACCGAAAACCTGAAGGCGTTGACGTTCAAAGCCTTCGCAAGTTCAATATCTTGGCGATATAGCTCATATGAATTGCAGGCCATTCCTGAACGATCTCCATTTTTTACTTTCCCCTCAGCTTCAAACTTCCACCAATCACTATTCGTATTGTTCCCTTCAGTTTGATGTGCCGATGTTGACACTCCCCACAAGAAATCATCGTCGAAGTTGAATTTCAATATAACCCCTCCTCGTTTTTGTAAGGTCAGTCAGCCTACTTTTAATATCGGCTGATTTCTCAGAATTGAAAGTGGAAAACGTCTGTATCGATTTAATGTATGGTTCATTTTACCGAAAGCCTATAGCGCAATCACAAACATTTGGAAAAAAGGACTAAACTTGTTCAGTGAAGAAACAGAAGTGTTCCTCTTGGATGAAAAAAGAGAATTAAAAA
>CAYYEU010000203.1:0-1763 GCA_964470975.1 uncultured Mesoaciditoga sp.
ACGTTAGGAGTAAAACAACTAAGAAATGATGTTTAAGCAAAACGATCAACTTTTAAGTGAGTGTAGTCGACTCATGGCTTTGAGAAATGCTATGTCTTCGAATGTTGTTATCTTAATGTTTTTTTTATCACCCTTGATTAGAGATATCTTCAACTCCTTTTTTTCAAAAGCAGCGGCATCATCGTAAAAATCAATCTCTTTGAATTCATCGTAAAGCCTTTTAAGCTCTCCTACAATGCATCCCTGTGGAGTTTGCATTCTGAAGACCTCTGTTCTGTCAATAGAGATAAGTTTACCACATTTTTTCATCCTTAAAGCATCGTCACTTGGAATAGATGGAACAACACACCTTTGTGACTGAATTTTATTCAATACCCTTTTAACAAGTCCTTTGGTGATCATTGGTCTTGCCCCATCATGAATAAGGACTTTCTCGTCATCACTAAGATGCTTTAAGGCGTTAGATACTGAGTCCTGTCTTCTCCTTCCGCCAATTACAAACTCTACATTGTTAAAGATAGAAGTGAGTTTTTCGAAATTTTTTCTTTCTTCTTTTCGAGTAACAATTACCACTTTATCGATTCCACACTCTTCGAAAACTTCAACAGAATACATGAATAAGGGCTTTCCTTTGAGCAAGTAAAGTGTTTTGTTTTGTGTTCCAGCGGAAAATCTTGTGGATCTGCCGGCACAAAGTAGAATCGCGCTTGTCATATTTTGGGGTTTATTCTCCCGAAGAGCAGCTTTCCGGCGTTTGTTCTAAGTATGTTTGTTATGATGATATCACGTTGCATGCCAACGAATTTTCCTCCATCTTCAACGACGATCATCGTACCGTCTTCCGCAAATCCTATACCTTGTTCTTTGTTTTTTCCTCTTCTTATGATTTGAATTGAAACTTTTTGACCTGGAAGCAAAGTTGGCTTCAGTAATTCTGCAAGATGATTCAAATTCAGAACCTTAACGCCTTGAAGCTGAGCAACTTTAGTGAGATTGTAATCGAGAGTTACTATTTGACCACTGAATTTTCTGGCGAGGTTAACAACCTCTTCATCTACTTTTCCCTCTTCGTAAGTTAAGGTGTCGTCTATTATGAATTTAACATCTGGTAGCCCTTTTATCTTTTCAACGATTTCAAATCCTCTTCTGCCTTTTTCTTTTTTTTCGTCATCCATGCTGTCTGCGAGTTTCTGAAGTTCAATCAGCACGAATTGTGGAATGACAACTTTACCGTTGAAAAGTCCTATATCAAACAAATCGAGTATCTTATCCTCCAAAAGAGCCGATGTATCGAATATAAAGCTTCCATAATTTGGAGAATTCTTGCCATTCATAAAACCGGTTAATTCGATTCTCTTGCTTATGAGTATTGAAGCCAAAAGAGATATCAAAACTATTGTTAGCTTTCCAACTGATGTTGTCATAACATCATTTCCCAGGAGTCTTTCAACAAGAAAATTACCGATGAATGAGAATATGAAAAACGATGCGAGACCCACCGAAAAGCTTATTGGTTCTATTTTTTTGTTCTTTAAATCTTTTGCCAAAAAATAAAGTGCTATTCCAGATGATAGCCCTATAACTCCTCCAGGTAGTATTCCCATGAATGGATGCAACTCATAGCCTACATAAATTCCCAAAAAAGTTGGCAATAATGCCAAAGCCCATTCCACAATAATTCCCCCCATCTGTTAAAAACTATTGACATTGCTGATAATTTCTCACCTTGCTCTATGTGAACTACTCCGTCGTATAGACGGCGG
>CAYYEU010000204.1:0-1759 GCA_964470975.1 uncultured Mesoaciditoga sp.
AGAACGATATGTCCATCCAAGATTCCACGAGCGGTGTCGCTAACAGGTTCATTTATATCATCTCCCTCGACAAGAATGGTGTATATACCGGTTATAGATCCCTTATCTGAGTTACCGGCACGTTCGAGGAGCTTCGGAAACAAGGCGAAAACGCTTGGGGTGTATCCACGAGTCGCTGGGGGTTCACCTATGGCAAGTCCAACTTCTCTTTGAGCAAGCGCGAATCTTGTCAATGAATCAGCCATTAGTAAAACATCCTTGCCTTGATCTCTGAAATATTCCGCTATCGCGGTGGCGGTAAATATTGCCTTTACTCTTACCAGTGCCGGTTTGTCACTTGTTGCCACCACTACAACGGATCTTTTTAGCCCACTTCCAAGATCTCTTTCTATAAACTCTCTAACTTCTCTTCCACGTTCCCCAACTAAACATATGACATTCACATCGGATTCGGCATTCCGAGCGATCATGCCCATCAAGGTGGATTTTCCAACACCGCTTCCAGAAAAAATACCTATTCTTTGACCCTTCCCGATTGTCAAGAGAGCGTCTATTGCCTTTACGCCGACGGGAAGGGGGTGAGTTATCATCTTTCGTGTTATGGGGTTGGGAGGTGGGGCATTAAGAGGGTAAGATTTGTAAGAGGTTAAGGGTTTTCCGTCCAACGAGTTTCCAAGGCCATCTATGATCCTTCCAAGTACGGAATCACCAACGGGAACGGAAAGTTTTTCTCCTGTGGCCATTATGGGGGCCCCAACTGACAATCCTTCTGTGTCGTTCAGTGGCATCAAAATTACCTTGTTCTCTTTAAACCCAACTATCTCTGCCAAAACTTTACCGTTGACCGTGTCTATCTCACATAACTCTCCTAACGGTGCATTTGGACCTACGGATTCTATCGTCAAGCCGACAGCTTTGTCTATACGCCCCATGACTTTCCAAAGTGCCCCGCTTGCCACTTCATCTTTGATTTTGCCGAGAATATCTTTTACGTTATTTTTATCGTCCATTAGGGAAATTATACACCATTGATGCTATTCAATATGGATATCCACTATTTCATCATCAGTTTCGACGTGAATTCCACTTTCTTCCACATCCTTCAGATCCATATCTATTCCTTTATCCATTACAAATTTTTTCAAAAAAACTTTTGCCATTCCCAAAGGTATTGTTATATTTGCTTTTTCCCCTTTTTCACTTTTAGGGATTACGTGAATTACAAGCTTTTGCTTTTTTGATTTGTGGGCATTGACTGTATTTTCTGTTGCTTTGTCGGTTAATGCTTTTATCAATTCTGTGGCTTCTTCAGGAGTTACGGTTCCATCTTTTACCATCTTCATGATGTTAAAAATAGATTCTCTATCCATGATTAAAATCCCCTCCTATATTTCTTTCATTCCCGGTACGAGGTACATGAGAAGTGAACCAAGTGCCACCGTAATGCCGAGTGTGAGAAATATCACGTTGTTAGTAAAAACTGCCGATATTCCTCCAATCAAAGCAAGAGATACTGGTTGTAAAATCGTACCAGATGTTGTAAGAACGCTGAAAACTCTCCCGCGTTTTTCATCTGGAACAATTCTTTGCAAAACGACCATGAAAAGCACATTTGAAATTGAAATACTGATCCCTATAAGTAAAGCTAAAGTTAAAAACATGATGAGACTTGGAGCAAATCCCATTACCGAGAAAAAAACTCCAGCTGTGAACATGTTCAAAATTATCATGTTGTGCTTCTTTTTTAGCTCCGGAAGAA
>CAYYEU010000205.1:0-1758 GCA_964470975.1 uncultured Mesoaciditoga sp.
ATACCCTTTGTCCGTTTCAAATATGTCCATTGCTGGGATCAATTCTTTTGTTCCTCCTGAGAGAGTGGGCCACTCGTATGGAAATTCATCGAAGATCCTGTCGATCATCCTCTGCATTTCTTTAAAAGGAGTGTAAAACTCCACGCTCTCGTTTCTTTCTTTCCTTTTTTCAATTGCCATACAAACCACCTCCCATATAAAATTTTGCTTTATGTTAGAATTACTTTCCTTGGTACTCTCCTTCTACAGTCCCATCTTCGTTCGTAGAGTTAGAGGAATTTCCTGCTGTCTTTGCGGTGTTAGAAGCTTGTTGATAAATTTTTTGCCCTATTTCTTGGGATTTCTTCTGCAAATCATCCATTAATACTTTCATTCTTGCGTAATCGTCATGCTCAATCGCGTCCCTAAGATCTTTGATCATAGATTCAGCCTCAGAACGAAGGGTCGGATCTATCTTTTCTCCTTGCTCGTTAAGGAGTTTTTCTACTTGGTAAGTAAGAGAGTCAGCGTTATTTTTGAGTTCAACTTGTTGTTTACGCTTTTTGTCTTCTTCTTCATATTTCTTCGCTTCTTCAACCATTCTTTTTATATCGTCTTCAGACAAATTCGAGCTTCCGCTTATGACTATCGATTGTTCTTTTCCAGTGCCTTTATCTTTTGCCGAAACATGCGCTATCCCATCTGAATCTATATCAAACGTGACCTCTATCTGAGGTACTCCTCTTGGAGCAGGTGCAATTCCGGTCAGAGCAAATCTTCCAAGCGATTTGTTATCTTTTGCAAGTTCTCTTTCCCCTTGAAGTACGTTGATTTCTACTTCTGTTTGTCCATCTTCGGCTGTGGTGAATATCTCGGATTTCTTCGTGGGTATTGTGGTGTTACGTGGAATGAGTTTGTGGAAAAGCCCACCCTTAACTTCTACCCCAAGAGAAAGTGGTGTAACGTCGACAAGAACAACGTCTCTCTTAGTTTCACCAGCCAATATCGATGCCTCAATTGCAGCTCCAATTGCCACGGCTTCGTCTGGGTTGACCGCTTTGGATGGTTCTTTATGGAATATATCTTTCAAAAATCCTTGAACGATTGGCATTCTTGTAGAACCACCAACTAACAGAATTTCAGCGATGTCGTCTGTGGATATCTTCGTGTCGCTTAAAACTGTTTCTATAGGTTCTCTCATCTTATCAACGATATCTTGTATTAAGCTCTCGAGTTTTGCCCTCGTAAGTGTGGCTTCAAGATGCTTAGGGCCATTGGCGTCTGCTGTGATGTAGGGTAAACTTATCTGAGTTTCCATTTTCGTTGTAAGTTCGATCTTTGCCCTTTCGGATGCATCTTTGAGCCTTTGCAATGCTTGCTTGTCATTTGAAAGGTCTACACCTGTATCTTTTCTGAAACTGTCTATGAGCCAATTCATTATTCTTTGGTCAAAATCATCTCCACCAAGGTGGTTGTTTCCGCTTGTGGCTTTGACTTCAATAACTCCTCCACCAATTTCAAGTAATGACACGTCAAACGTTCCTCCACCGAGATCACACACTATAACGTTTTCTTCTTTATTTTTGTCAACGCCATAAGCAAGTGCGGCAGCTGTGGGTTCGTTTATTATTCTCATGACTTCTAAACCTGCTATCTTCCCGGCATCCTTGGTAGCCTGACGTTGGGAGTCTTCAAAATAAGCTGGAACTGTTATAACGGCACGCCTTACTTTCCCACCTAAGCCTGCCTCTGCATCTTTTCTGAGTTTTCTGAGAACAA
>CAYYEU010000206.1:0-1753 GCA_964470975.1 uncultured Mesoaciditoga sp.
TTTTGGTGTGTAAAGTCGTGGATGCCGATTTTCCAAATTACAAGCGAGTCATTCCGGAAGAATTCAAAACACGTGTTGTCGTTGACAGAAACACACTTAGAGGTGCGGTGAGAAGGGCAAGTATAGTAACACGTACTGGTACTGAGGCTGTGAAATTCTCAACTGAGGGGGAGACTCTGAAAATATCCTCAAAAAGTGTTGGACTTGGAGAAGCAGAAGAAACGCTGGATGTTCAAACAGACGGTGAATCGATGACAGTAGCCTTCAATCCAGCCTTCATACTTGATGCTTTGAATCACATAGGTGAAGATAAAGTTCAGTTGAATTTCGTTGATGTCAACAAACCTTTGATGATCGACACTCCAGATTTGGAAGGGTACTTTTTTATCGTCATGCCGGTGAGGATCTGATGAGAGCAGGAATCGGATACGATGTTCATAGGCTTGTTGAAGGCAGAAAACTCGTACTTGGTGGGATAGAAATACCTTATTCAAAAGGATTGTACGCCCATTCCGACGGCGATGTTATAGCTCACGCAATAGGGGATGCTATTTTGGGCGCCAGCGGGTTTGGAGATCTCGGTGTTTATTTCCCACCGAATGATCCGAGGTATGAGGGTATTTCTTCCATGCTCATTTTGAGAGAGATAAAAGAAAAAGTAGAACGCAAGAAGTTCAGGATCGATTACATAGACGTCATGCTTGTCATGGAAGAGCCTAAAATATCTCCTTACGTTGCGCGAATGCGCGAAGAGATTTCCAAAGCCCTTAAAATCGATCAGGATAGGATCAACGTAAAAGCCACCACGAATGAGGGAATGGGTTTTGTTGGAAGAATGGAAGGCGTTGGGGCAATGGCCGTTTGTCTCTTAAAAGAACCAGCATAACTTCGGTGGATAAATGAATTTTTTAGGAAATATCACCATAGGACAATACGTACCACGAGATTCTTTTCTTCACAGACTTGATCCGAGAACCAAGATAATTTTCAACCTTGTTCTTATAACGGTGATATTTCTGATTACGAATTTTTATCAGTACGCATTTTTTGGTAGCGTGATCCTGCTAATTATGATTTTAAGCAAGGTTCCGCTTTTGTATTATTTTCGTGGTCTAAAAGCCTTGTGGATATTGATAGCCTTAACCGTTGTTTTCCAGTTATTTTCTGGTGGAGGCCATGTCTTGTACAGCTTTTGGGTGTTTAAAATAACAGACGTGGCAATATACAACACGACCTTCATAGCTCTCAGGCTGATTTTTATAATACTCGCGGCATCAGTTCTTACACTAACTACATCCCCAATTCAACTTGCTGACGGATTGGAAGCACTTATGCGTGAATTTCGTGTTCCTAAAGAATGGTCGCATGATTTTTCCATGATGATAAGCATAGCATTCAGGTTTATACCAGTTTTGGCCATCGAGGCCGAACATGTTATGCGAGCCCAGCTTTCAAGGGGTGCACGTTTTGACAGAGGAGGCCCAATCCAGCGGGCTAAAGGAATGATTCCTTTGCTTATTCCACTTTTTGTAGGCGCCGTCAGAATGGCAGATGAATTGGCGATAGCCATGGAAGCAAGGTGTTACAGAGGAGTGGAAGGAAGGACTAAGTACAAGCTGTTGGAGATGAAAAAGTCAGACTACGCTTTTATTGTGGCAAGCTTTGCGATGATTTTGGTGATATTTTTGCATCTGTAAAGGCAGAGGGCATTCGCCGGGAATGTTAGCAGCAATGCAAACTTTTGGAGGTAAAG
>CAYYEU010000207.1:0-1705 GCA_964470975.1 uncultured Mesoaciditoga sp.
TCTAATTGGTACAAGACTTCCAGCGAATCCATTTTGATTTCGAGAGGTGGATCATGAACAGAAAATTTGCGATATTCACGATACTCGTAGCGATCGGACTCATGATAACTTTTGATTTTGTTAGCTTACTCCTTCAATCGGGAAATCTCGAAAAAATAACAAAGTCAATTCAGAAGTTCGACACTCTTTATTCTCAGAATTTTAGGATGAATCAGCAGCTTTTGACTTATTCAAAGAGACTCAAATTCAGCGAAGTGACCCTTTTACAGCTCAAAGATGAACTTTTGAATTCAGCCCCTTACGCAGATTTCAAGGTATCAAGGGACACTGTAAAACTTGTAAAACCCGCCGAAGTTGACGCCGTTGAATTGTTGAACACACTTTCAAAGTACACAAATGTAAACGTGATTGATATATCGATGAAGTCGATGATACCGGTTAAATATGTTGGCTTCATATACAAAGGCACGTTCAAAGAGCGTGTTATGTTGGAAAATCTTGTCGTAAAAGTCTACGGAGGATGACATGAAAAACAAGACCGTTGTAACGGTACTCTTGATATTCATATTGGGAATCTTCTTGTGGATTGGATATGTTCTCTTTTTCCCCAAAACCGCAAGAAATTATAGCAGATCGTTCACTACCCCATCTTTTCAAGTTGAGGCTGTACTTTCAAAAAAAGTTGCCATGGACCACGTAAGACCCTTGAAGATGGAAGTAGATCCTTTTGCGCCTCTTGTAGTGAGTTTAAATCGAGAAGATCTTGTCAATCTCTTAAAAGTTCCCTTGTTGAATTTCACTCTTAACAGGGATTTGAGGTATTTAAGTGGTGTCAAAGGACATGGGGTGAACATGGTGACGCTTTCTCTTGGAGGAAAAAATTCAACATTTGATTTTGATAAATCAAACACGCGTTTTTCGTGGAAGAAAAAGAATTACGTGGTTGTGTATTTTGAACCAACGCTTGAGGGCGCCGTGATCATGGATCTTTCCGATGGGAAATTGTACACCGTTACATCGCAAGGACTGATAATTAAGTAAGTGGAGGGCGAGAAAAAATGAGAAGAATTTTTATTTTTACCGTTTTAGTGATGATTTCCTTCGTTGTTATGGGAGCAACGCTCCAAAACTTGACTTTTTCGGCGACACAAGGATCGTTTCAGGCTCGTCTTTTGTTCGATTCTAAGCCTGTTTGGAATCTAAGCGGAGTCCTTGGAAACTCTCCAGAGATCACGTTTGACGGTACCATTTCTTCCAAGCTCTTAAAAACAATAGACTGGGGGCCGGCTAAAGCAACTCTCTCTTCCACAAATTCTCGTGGAATTGTGAAGTTCAACTTCCCTTTCATCGTGAGTACTTTTGTCGGTGAAAAAGACGATACCTTGGTGGTGAGTTTTGTGACACTTGGAATATCGCAAAGCTTAGCTTTAACGGGCACTGCCACGAAGATAAGCATAGATTTTTCTGGAGAAAAAGGTTCTACCCTTGGACTTGCCATAAAATACCTTGCGCGTCTTTTGAAGAGAAATCTCGTTATAGATCCTCAAACCGCTAAGAAGCCTGTGAATATAACTCTTTCCGATGTGACTCCATCTGAAGCTTTCTACGATGTTTTGATATCGTCTCCTGGTGTTGGGTATGCCATACTTCCAGACGGAACGTATTACATAGCCGAGGCGGATTCGTTGGTGAAGGATCTTGGAAA
>CAYYEU010000208.1:0-1700 GCA_964470975.1 uncultured Mesoaciditoga sp.
ATTCGCAAATTTCAAAATTTGATATCACGGTCGCTCTGTCTCTCTTTGAAATCTCCATAGTGTCTCCAAGATGATCGCTGTGTCCGTGCGTTACAAGCACGTAGTCAATTTTAGGAAGTTCACTCAACGAAATCGGGCATTGTGGGTTTCCTTTTATGAACGGATCCACAACGATATTCTTTCGATTTGTTTCGATCAGCAACACTGAATGACCAAGGTATTCAAGTTTCAAATTGTTCACCCCTCTTCAAGCAGGATATACGCTAACATCCGGAAACTCTTCCACATTCTCGTCTGCAATGTCAAAATCAACTTTTACGTGTGCAACGTACTTCTTTTCCAAAAATTTCTTTGCAACTTGTGGAAACAAGGCGTAACTAAGTAGATCTTCATCACTTTGAGCCAGCACTCCTATCTCTTTTTTAAATTTCTCAAGAGCAGGTTCCAAGAGATCGGCCGGTCTTACATCTATGGGTTTCTCGTCTCCGAGAACCTTTTTCATGACCTCTTCATCCATTGGAGCTGGAGCCTTACCGTACATGCCTTTTACGTACTTCTTCGTTTCGTTTGTAATTACCTTGTACCTTTCCCCACTCAATACGTTCAAAACGGCCTGAACTCCCACGACTTGACTGGTTGGGGTTACAAGCGGAGGATAACCGAGTTCTTTCCTCACAACGGGCATCTCTTTCATCACGTCATCAAAGCGATTGAGAGCATTTTGAGATTTTAATTGATTTATCAAATTCGAAAGCATTCCTCCCGGTACTTGTGACTCAAGCACTCTTGTGTCTATCCCTGTTAAGGCAACGTCAGTGTCTTTATGGTTGGCGCGCACTTTTTTAAAATGATCGTTGACTGGAATGATCTTTTCAAAATCCATATCGATCTCTATTCCTTCCATGTCTTTTAGCATGGCGACAAACGGCTCAATTGCCGGTTGACTTGTTCCATAGGCAAGCGCACTTGTGGCCGTGTCAACGATGTCTGCTCCTGCTTCAATTGCGGCGTAATATGCTGCATCGGCTAAACCTGTTGTAAAATGGGAATGAACTTCTACTGGAAGTGAAAATCTTTTCTTAAGCTCTTTTACCATTTTGTAAGCCATAGGTGCCGTTAACAGTCCAGCCATGTCTTTTATACAAATCGAATCCACCCCCATATCCACGAGGGATTTTGCAAATTCCATGTACTTTTCAATAGTGTGTACTGGGCTTGTTGTGTAACTTATAGCGCCCTGAACGTGAGCCCCGTAGCGCTTTGAAAACTCGATTGACTTTTGAAGGTTTCGAGGATCGTTCAAAGCGTCAAAAACTCGAATCACGTCTATTCCGTCTTCAATGGCTTTTTTCACGAACAGTTCTAAAACATCGTCTGGATAGTTGGAGTATCCAAGAATATTTTGACCTCTAAGAAGCATTTGAAGTTTGGTATTCTTCACATGCTTTTTGATGATCTTAATTCTCTCCCAGGGATCTTCATCCAAATACCTCATACACGAATCAAATGTGGCTCCTCCCCACATTTCAAACGCATGGTACCCAATGGAATCCATGTCTTCAAGCACCGGTACCATTTCAGAGGTTTTCATGCGTGTGGCAAGCAAAGATTGATGGGCATCTCTAAGCGTTGTATCTGTAAAATACATTTTTCTCATAAAATTCGCCTCCCTTGCAGTGGTATTATATCACCAGTATTGG
>CAYYEU010000209.1:0-1676 GCA_964470975.1 uncultured Mesoaciditoga sp.
TTTGACGAACACTTCGATGGGAGTAAAAAAATATTCAAGAGCGGTTTTTTCAATGTGATTAAGCTTTTAAAGTTAACGCACATTAAGAGTAAATGATTTTGTCGGCTTGACAAAGAAGTGTATTATGACTATAATTATGGTCAAGAGGTGGGTAGAATGCTTGAAAAGTTGAATTTCTACAGCGTGGCCGAAGCAAAAGCAGAGCTATCGAAGTTAATATCGCAACTAAGTAATTGTGATGCGGTAATTACAAAGAACGGTATTCCCGTAGCCTCGGTGATGAAATACGATAGATATGTTAAAATGGTGGATTTCTTGGAGAAAGTTAAGGACATTTATCTGTTAGATGTAGGTTCATCCACGATCGAAGATCCAATTGAAAATATGCTTGAAGACAATTAGGAGGTGTACGTATGGCAAACGTAATACTCAATCACGTTTGGAAAGTTTACGACGGGAAAGTTGAAGCGGTGAAGGACGCGAATTTGACCATTAACGACAAGGAATTTGCCGTGTTAGTCGGTCCATCTGGTTGTGGAAAAACCACAACACTTAGAATGATAGCTGGTCTTGAAGAAATAACAAAGGGTACCATAGAGATCGGCGGAAAGGTTGTCAACGACGTTGAACCCAAAGACAGAGATATTGCAATGGTTTTTCAGAATTACGCTTTGTATCCTCACATGACAGTGTATCAAAATATGTCTTTCGGTCTTAGACTCAGGAAATTCCCAAAGGCAGAGATAGATAGAAGGGTAAGAGAGGCTGCGAAAATACTCGGCATAGAAAATCTACTTGACAGAAAACCCAAGCAACTCTCCGGTGGTCAGAGACAGCGTGTAGCTTTGGGGCGTGCAATAGTCAGAGATCCTAAAGTTTTTCTCTTTGATGAGCCTTTGTCAAACCTTGACGCAAAGTTAAGGGTTCAAATGAGAAGCGAACTGAAAAAACTTCACTTAAGATTGAACGCCACCATGGTTTACGTTACCCATGACCAGGTTGAAGCCATGACCATGGCCGATAAGATAGTGGTAATAAAAGATGGAATAATTCAACAAATAGATTCTCCTTTTAACCTCTATCATTATCCGAACAACACATTCGTTGCAGGTTTCATTGGATCACCTTCTATGAACTTTTTGAATGCCACCGTTGTTGGAAAAAATGAGGGCTTGTGGATAAAATTGAAAAATGATATAATGCTCAGGATTCCGAAGATATACGAAGAAGAGCTTGTAGACTACAAAGATAAAGGAATAGTTTTTGGAATCAGACCGGAAGATATTTACGATAAAATGTTTGCCGTTGCTGCCAGAAGTGAAAACACTGTAAAAGTTAGCGTGGACATATTGGAACCTCTTGGCAATCAAACAATACTACATGCCAAAGTGGGAGAAGATCTTATAGTTGCCTCAATAGATCCAAAAACGGAAGCGGAAATAGGTCAAGAAATGGATTTAGTCTTTGACATGTCCATGATGAGGGCGTTTGATACCGAGACCCAACAGGCCATAATCACGAAAGAGAAACTCGAGCACGGTTTGCATGAAAGTAAAAGTGCACGTGTCTCAGGAAACAACCACAATTCAGAAAAGTAATATAAGATGTCGTTTTAGAGCTTAGAGACGGAGGTGTGCCCGAATTGGCTAAGGGGCCGGTCTTGAAAACCGGTGGCA
>CAYYEU010000210.1:0-1640 GCA_964470975.1 uncultured Mesoaciditoga sp.
AAGTTTTGCCTGGAATAGAAGTTCAAACAGTTGAAGAAGTACACGTGCTCGTGTACTTGAAATCCGTTGAAGTGGCAGAGAAATTTTCGGGTGAAATAAGAACACATTTGCCAAACGTTGAAAATGATCCGGAGCGTTTTGGGTACCAACTCTTCGTAGATGAAAATGATAATTTTATTGGAATGGAAGACGCCATGCTATCAGCTTCGACAAACTTAACACTCGAAAAGCTTTGGATTATGGTGAAACGATATGAAGGCTTGTTTGTCTACGCTCATGTGGATAGAAAATTTGGAGTCATGAAACAACTTGGTTTCATTCCGACTTTTCCACCTTTTGACGCTATAGAATCTGTAGGGAACGTGTACGCCGATTGCACAATTTTGAAATCGTCTGATGCCCATTTCCTGTCACAAATTGAAGGGCCAAAAGTTAAAATAAAGGCGAATTCACGTACTTTTGATGAATTCAAAAACGCCCTTGTTAGAAAAGAGGTGTGGGTTGTTTGAGAACGATCGCCGATCACGTTTTAGATGTGGCACAGAATTCCGTAAACGCCAATGCAAAACATATCGAAGTGCTTTTTTTAGAGGATAACAATGAAATTTCCGTAAGAATAAAAGACGACGGTTGTGGAATGGACGAAAAAAAGCTTTCGAGAGTGTTCGATCCTTTCTTCACCACACACGAAAAGATCAGAAGAGTTGGCCTTGGACTTCCGTTTTTGAAACAAAATGCTGAATTGACAGGCGGCTACGTTCAAATAAATTCACGACTCAAAGAGGGTACGGTTTTAAAAGTAAAACTTTTTAAGATGGTAGATTGCCCACCAATTGGCGATCTGAGTGGCACTTTTGCAACACTTGTAACATCATCTCCCAATGTTTCATGGGAAATTCGTAGATGTTTGAGAAAAAGATGCTACTGTTTTTCCTCAGAAGCCATTGAGGGCGTTGATTTAACGTCTCCATCAGTGATTAAGGCAATTTTTGAATATTTTAAAAACATGGAACACGATCTTCGATCATAAACAATGGAGGTGCTTGAGAATGCCCACAATTCTTGAGACGGATTTACGTTTTAAAGAGCTTGATGAGTACATTGACAGTGTCAAAGAAAAAAAAGGAATGCTGATAGGTGTGCTTCATAAAGCACAAGAAGTATTTGGATATCTGCCCGTAGAAGTTCAACGTCATGTGGCAGAAAAACTTCATATTCCGGAAAGTACCGTTTACGGAGTTGTCACTTTTTACTCCTTTTTTACCATGAAGCCGAGGGGGAAATACCCAATAAAACTTTGTATGGGTACAGCGTGCTATGTCAAAGGCGGCAACAAGCTACTTGAAACGCTAAGGGAAGAGCTTGAAGTTAAGGGTGATGAACCCACAAAGGACGGCCTCTTTTCCATACATGAAGTTAGATGCTTGGGAGCGTGTAGTATGGCCCCAGTTGTTCTTGTAGGAGATGACGATTTCTATGGGCACGTAACGCCCCATAAATTGCTTCAGATACTCGATTCATACAGGCAGAAGGAGGGGAAAAAGAATGAAAATAAAGAGTCTTGAAGAACTTCAAAAAATAAAAGAAGAATCTCTTAAGAATCTAAAGGGACGTGAATCCAAAAAGCGGGGAAGAATAGT
>CAYYEU010000211.1:0-1632 GCA_964470975.1 uncultured Mesoaciditoga sp.
CTTACTTTCCCACCTAAGCCTGCCTCTGCATCTTTTCTGAGTTTTCTGAGAACAAACGCACTTATCTCTTGTGGCGTATATTCTTTATTGTCTATTTTTACCTTGTAATCAGATCCCATATGTCTTTTTATAGAGCGAACGGTTCTTTCTGCGTTCAATATTGCTTGCCTCTTTGCCGGTTCACCGACCAAGACCTCTCCGGTTTTTGTGAATGCCACCACAGAGGGTGTTAACCTATTTCCTTCAACATTTTGAATAACTTCTGGCTTTCCATTTCTTGTGGTTGCCACTTCAGAGTTGGTAGTGCCCAAATCTATTCCAACCACGTATTCTTGTTCCGCCATCTCGCTTCACCTCCATCTTTTTTCAATTGAATTATATCCGTGATAAACACAAATGTCAAGTCCGAGATTCAAGTTTATATAAAAACGATAATCTCTATAAACACACTAATATAATTGCGTAAATTCTATTTTAAATAAATTGTTAAGCAATCATAAATTATGATTGCCAATCATTGACCTCCTTTATCATGTTTTGAAGCAAGCGCCTATCCATTTCTGCAAGCTCTGCAGCTTTGCTAATATTTCCGTTTGTCCTTTTCAAGACTGAAGAAACGAATTGCTTTTGAAGGTGTCTGTAAAGTTTCTCTTTTTCTATCTTCTTTTTCGCAAGAAAAGTTTTGTAATCCATGAACTCTTCATTCTTTTTAACTTCATCTGGTAAATCTTGAACTCTGATTTCATCGGAGGATGAATTTATCATGGCTCTCAAGATGACGTTCTCCAATTCTCTAACGTTACCCGGCCACTCGTAACTTTTGAGGACGTTCATGGCTTTAGGGGAAACGTATTTTTCGCGTTCTGAAAATTTATCAGCGTACTGCCTCAAGTAGTACAAGGAAATGGCTTCCACATCCTCTGGCCTCTCGCGAAGAGGAGGAATTTCGATTCTTATGACATTTATCCTGTAATACAAGTCTTGTCTAAAAGTTTCTTCTTTTACCATTCTTTCCAATGATTTATTGGTGGCGCAAATAAGTCGAAAATCGATCTCTATTTCTTTAACACTCCCTAATCGCGTTATTTTTGACTCTTGAAGCACTCGGAGAAGCTTAGCCTGATGTTCAAATCTCATATCTCCTATTTCATCCAAGAACAACGTCCCGTTATTCGAAGCTTCGAATTTCCCTATTTTGGAAGTAGTGGCACCAGTGAATGCCCCTCTTTCGTAACCGAAAAACTCACTTTCAAAAAGATCTTCTGGAATCGCTGAAACATTTACCGCCACAAAGGATCCAAGGTATCTCTTGCTTTGAGAGTGAATTTCTTTGGCCACTAACTCTTTTCCCGTTCCACTTTCGCCAAGTATCAAAACGGGCAGATCCTTTTGAGCGTATTCTGGAATTTTCCTCAATATTGCCAACATTTTCTCGTTTCTCGTGACAATGCCAGATACTTCTCTAATACGCCTTCTCAAAGCCATGTTTTCATGTTTTATATTTGAGTATTCTAAAGCTCTCTGGATTTTCATTTCAAGATCATGAATGTTTATGGGTTTTGATATGTAATCATAAGCACCTGTTTTCATGGCATCTACAGCATTTTCTATCGTTCCGAAAGCTGTAACGAT
>CAYYEU010000212.1:0-1574 GCA_964470975.1 uncultured Mesoaciditoga sp.
ATGTTAGCTCCCGAAACCGACAAGACATTCGAAGTGGATATCAAAAAAGCAAGGTCTTGAGAATTCACTTCTATGATCCTTTGGCGATGCCACATTCCATCTATCGCATTCATTACCAGTAAAAACAGCATGAAGGATAACAGAAGAAAAACTATAGATTCAAGAAGAATGCTTCCCTTTTTCATTTCCAAAAGAAAAAATAGATCAAAACCATTATGGTCAGCACTACACCACTCACCAAGAGCAAAGCAACGCTAAGATCTAAAATGTTGAGTTTCTCCTTTTCCATTTCCAGCTCTTCGCGGTTCTGGGAGCTATGAACACTTTCTTCAGTTTCATCTTTTGCTTTTGGAACTCTTACACTTTCTTCCATGATGTTCACTCCGTTGTAAACAACGGATTTGAAACGCACACCCTCGCATTCTATTTTTATCAAAAAAAAATCATTCCCAGCAATTTCTTTTGACACGATCATTCCAATCAATGGGCTAACATTTTCCCCAGATTCGTTAAAATTATCAGGAAATGCTTCTAAAATTTTACTCTTTGAATCATCATCAGAAAACTTTAAAACCGTGAAGTAGATCTGTTCTCCTACATCAAAATGACTTATGGGTTTCCCATTAATTGGATCCACTATTGGATACACCTCGGAAAGACCTTCCAAGTCTTCCCTTTTCAGCACATCCATCACATCTTCAGGGGTGCTAAATCTTGAAAATTGCTTGGAAAACTCCGAATAGTTAACCTCTTCGATTTCAATGTCCAAGTTCAAGTCCTCAACCCAGTCTTCAAAGAAATCTTTCATAAGTGTTTTTGTCACTTCTTCGTCTTTTACCTTGTTTGCAGTTAGCAATTTGGCTCCAAAAGACATATCTTTAATCATTCTTCTTTTCACGTACCTGTTGAGTTCGGAGTTAACTGACCTGAATTGAGGCGAATCACGTAACAATTTTGTCGTGGCATCCGATAATTTTCTTTGAAATAATTTGAAAGGCTCTTTGGTTTCGCAATTCACAATCGATGAAAACGACATTGGGTATTGTAATATCTTGTATCTCATATCGCCGTTCTTTTTGATAACGAAATAACCCGTATATCCCTCAACGGTTATTTTGCTTCGTCCTTTGAATTTTAAGATGAGTAAATCTTTCAAGCAAGACCAATCCTTTCTTCGATCTTAAAGAAACATCATTTTGTTTTTCCCTCGTTCTTTACCTGCATCTATAAGCTTTTCACCCACATCGAGCAAATTGGAAAGCTGTGTTTCATCATCTGGAAAATGTACGATTGAGACTGTACAAGTAAATCGAAATGATTTGTTGCTAACTTTGAACTCTTTCTCGGCGCAACTCATGTTAATTCTTTCTGCTACGGTGATAGAGTCTTGCTTAGAGATTTCGGTTAACAATATCAAAAACTCATCTTTTCCAAGCCTTGAAACTGTATCGAGGGGAACTCTTACCATTTCCTTTAAGAATTTTCCTATCTCTCTTAGTACAAAACCTTCCTCTTCTTTGCTCATCTTGGATGTTTTCTTTTCAAAATCATCCATATCGACGAATATCAAAGAG
>CAYYEU010000213.1:0-1570 GCA_964470975.1 uncultured Mesoaciditoga sp.
GCGTTATAACGGCACGAATTGCTTAGAATATATCAATGTATTCTTGACACTTCTTCGTTGACCAATCTATTCAATATTCCCAAATACATGATTCCAAGTCTTCGAAATAATTTTTGATCGTCGATTTTTTCCATCTTTGAATATTGAGACGGTAATTCTTTTGAAATATTGATTTTTTCGTTCCATCTGTATTTCGCGTATTCTCTTAATGCCATCATGGCAGCAACTGTTACATCTGACCACGGATAGAATTTAGATTTCCAGTATCCATCTTTCGATTGATCGTTTATCAAAAATCCAACCGCTCTTTCGATCGAAGAATTTGTGGCTGGAATTCCCATCCTAAGAAGTGCCGTTATGGCCTCTGAAGTGATGAAAACTTTTCCCAATCCGGGTTCGTAATAGTATCTTACAAGTTCTTTTTTACCGACTTTGATTGTTTTAGGTGTAGGAAGCGGCTTCGTTATTCTACCCCATGAGCCATCTGCTGCCTGTGAGGTCATGATGTATCTTATCGTTTCTTTAACCGATCGCATGTTTTCTGCCTGCTTTATCCCGTACTCCTTCATGTTTTTGAAAATTTCATTTTCAGCATTCAAATCTTTCCCAAGAACATTGAAAATGACGTTCTTTAGTATACTCAAATAGCATAAAGCTTCGACACTTATTCCGGTAGTTCCACCATGAGAATTTGAAATTTCTGGAAGCCACTTTCCGTTTCCAACATAACTTTCCATTAAATATTTTCTAAGCACGACGTACATAGATGTTAAAGTGTCCGCAATTCTTTGTTTGTCAATTGTTTGAATTTTTTTGGAATTTGCGGCGGATAGATCGATCAATTTTCTCGTTTCAACAAATGGCAAAATGTTTATTATCTTGAGGGCAAGATATCTGGCCTGTAGTTTTTGGTATCTATTGTAAGAAGTCATCTCTAACTTTGTAACATATCGCAGCGGCAAGTACGAACGAGAAAGGTAATTATCTACGATGATATTTCGTGCAAGTTTGGCGCACTCGGAGAGTTGTACTCCGTAAACGCTTTGAATCCACAAAAAATCAGATAGCATCTGAGCTTGCGTGTTTCCAATGAGGGGGACCCCACTTACAGTCGTGTAAGTAGATGGTTGAGTCACAAAATTAACAGCCTTAACGAAGGACTTTGTGTTTGCGGAAAACCCGATTTTGTAGAGAATTCGAAGAATATAGGCAGTTTCGCTGCGAAGAAGCTGTGTCATTTGAGGAACATCCAGAGTGTGCGAGCCTGGCAATACATGAGGACCTTGCATATGTGGAATTCTTTCTATGTAAGGTGGTATCTGAAAAGCACCGCTCGTTGATTGGTTAGACAAGAAGTAATCAGCAGCTTTTAGCTCAGATTTCATCACCGTGGAGTAATTCAAAGATGCTCCAAAAACATAGAGGCCTAACGCGACGATGATGATTCCAACAAAAAGTTTATACTTCACATTCATAAATATCATCTCCCAGTTCAACGCTTACTACTTTTATTTTCTTTCATTGTTTTACCTGTTTCAGGGATGTACGGTTCTACAAAATCTGTCCGTTG
>CAYYEU010000214.1:0-1506 GCA_964470975.1 uncultured Mesoaciditoga sp.
AGCTTCTTCATATGCTTTGACAAAAACTTCTGCAACTTTTTGTGCCTTGGTTAATTTCTTAAATTTGACACACAATGTGAGTATCAAATCATGAAACCCTGTTCCATGGGATTTTAATTGTATTGACATATGTATATACAGCTGCTATAATACGCTTCGGTGGTGAATAACAATGTCAAGAGATGAAAGAAGAAAAGAAATTCTTAAGATGCTTTCCGGCAGTCAAACAGAGCTCAGTGGTAGATATCTTGCCTCGAAATTCGGCGTTACAAGGCAAATTATAGTTCAAGACATAGCCGTTCTCAAATCAGAAGGGTACAAGATAACTTCGACTACAAGAGGGTATCTTCTGAACGAAAAAGAGAGAAAAGGTGTTATCAAGGTAATCGCCGTTCAACATTCTGAGAAAAGAATAAAGGAAGAATTGGAGTGTATCGTTGAGAATGGTGGGGAAGTGCTCAACGTCATGGTTGAACATCCTCTGTATGGTGAGCTAAGTGGGAACATAGGCGTCAAGACGCTCGATGATGTGGAAAAGTTCATGGGCGCTTTCAAGACATCAAATGCGACTCCTTTGCTTTCACTTTCAGATGGGGTTCATCTTCACACGATCGCCGCAAAAGATGAGAATGCCATGGAAAAAATTTTGAAATCACTTGAAGAAAGGCATTTCATTCTCAAATAGAGGAGGAAGAACATGAAAATAGACACCGTTATCGAAAAGTACATTCCGAAATCGAGACAGAGATCTTTGTTGGGACTTTTTTCCTTCGCCTGGATGGCTGATGCCGCCGGTGTGATGCTCATGACTTTCACCCTTGGCGCCATATCAAAGGAATGGCATCTTTCGGTCGTTCAAAGCAGCACTATCGCCAGTTCGACGTTTATAGGAATGTTGGTGGGTGCCCTGATCGCTGGTTTTATTGCCGACATGGTTGGAAGAAAAGCTGCGATCAATGTCTTTTTGGCATTTACAGTGGTTTTCACGGTTTTAGATGGTTTTGCTCCATCTGCGGTTGTTTTTGGTGCTTTTAGGTTTCTCGCTGGGATAGGATACGGAGGGCTTATGCCGTCCGTCAACACCTATCTAAGTGAAAATCTGTCCATCAAAACAAGAGGGAGATACCTTGTGCTTTTAGAATCAAGTTGGGCGATCGGGAGCATACTCATAGGTTGGTATGCGGTAACTTTAGGAGAGGCCCTTGGATGGAGGTCGGTTTACTACGTTATGGCGTTCGCTGCTCTTCTCTTTGTTCCGTTTCTCACCATGAAAGAAAGTTCAAGGTATGTGTTTTTGAAAAAGGGGAAGAAAGGGTTGGAATCGAATTTTGGGAGAAAGATAGAAGACGAAATCGATCCGATAGAAAAAGTTTCCGTGCCTATCAACGCACTTTTTAGAAGAAAGTACATCAAAAGAACCTTGATGATCTACGTTTCGTGGTTTGTGGTAGGCTTCATATATTACGGACTTTTCATATGGCTCCCAAGAATATTTGGATCCTCCGG
>CAYYEU010000215.1:0-1500 GCA_964470975.1 uncultured Mesoaciditoga sp.
TATTAAAAATAGTAGCACCTTCATTTCCGAAATACAAGGCTGGTGATGTTGTCAGTGTGAACTTTAATCCGAAACACGTGATGTTTTTTGACGTTGAAACTCAAAAAAGGGTAAAGGAGGAATAATGTGAAAATCGCACTTATGCACTACAGAGCTGGCCTTATGGACGGGGTATCCCTTGAAATGGAAAAGTGGAAAAGCGTATTGGAAAACATGAACCACGAAGTGCATATGGTCGCCGGAAATGTTTCGCCAGCGGTTGATGTGTACATAAAAGAAATGGGATTTGAAGATGAAGAGTATCACTGGATAAATCACAACGCCTTTGAAAAGTTAGAGGTGTCACCGAAAGAATTGTTAGATGCGATCGATGACAAGGCAAAGGACATTGAAACACTTTTCGACAAACATCTCTCTTCGTACGATCTTTTGATTCCAAATAACATATGGTCTTTGGGAGCATCTTTGCCGACCGCAATTGCTTTAACTCGTTACGCGAATAAAACTGGCAAAAAATTCATAGCACACAATCACGATTTTTGGTGGGAAAGAGATTATTTTTTGCATCCAACACTCAAAGAAATCGGAAAGATGCTCGAAGAATACTGCCCTCCAGATTTGCCAAATGTAAAACACGTCGTGATAAATGAAAAAGCGAAAGAGGCTATGAAGAGCAGAAAGAATTTAGAAGCCACCGTAGTCCCCAATGTCATGAACTTCGACGCGCCAGCCTTCGTGAGTAAAAAACTCAACGAAGATGTGAGAAAGTACTTCAAAATAAACGAAGGTGATATCGTCTTTTTACAGGCAACTCGTATAACACCACGAAAGGCGATAGAGCTTGCCATAGATTTGATTGAGAAATTCAAAGAGTTGGCAAAAGACCATGTGGGTCGTGAGTTGTACAACGATCAGAAATTCTCTGGTAGAGTATTACTTGCCTTTTCTGGAATGTGCGAAGATAACACGGAATGGTACAGGGACGAACTTTACGACCATGCGAAAGAAAAAGGCGTTGAGATTCTAAACATGTACGAATCGGTTGAAGGGAAAAAATGGAGCTTTTGGGATCTTTACAGCATAGCCGATATGATAACTTACCCATCCATACTCGAAGGATGGGGCAATCAGCTGTTGGAAGCCATAATGGCAAAAAAACCTGTGGCCCTTTTTGAATATGAGATCTTCAAAAGCGATATAAAACCATCTGGACTGAAATATGTGGATCTTGGAGACGTCTTCACAAAAAGGGGTGATCTTGTAAAGGTAACCCCTGAGGTGTTGGAAAAAGGCGCTGAAGAATGCTTAAAAATACTTTTTAACAAGGAAATTTATGAAAGTACGGTAGAAAAAAATTTCAAAATCGGTAAAGAATTTTTTGGATACGCAACTTTGAAGAAATTGATAGAAGAAATATTACAGAAATAGTAAAAATGACCCACTTCCAAAATGCAAAAGCGGTCAACAGCGACCGCTTTTCTTTTGCCATTTTTCAAAAAT